>JAICFW010000080.1 GCA_025923455.1 Nitrososphaeraceae archaeon
TCTAATTTTTCCAGAATAATCTTGAGTTACAAAAGCATAATCTCCATCCTTTACCTTATTCTTTCCAAATAACATATCAAAATGAGTTTTAATAAATTATTTATTATTTGCTATGATACCACCATATTCTTAGTCACGTGCATTTCGAATTTGCAAAGCCTGTTTTGATTGGAGTAGTTCAAATTCTAATATATAAGATAACTGGATAGCTTATTGGCGTGGCGAGAGTATTTGTAGCTGCAGATATTCATAAAAAAGATGAACTTCAAAAGATTCAGAAGGATTTAATCACAAATCTGAACTTGGAGAACAAATATCTCAAAGTTGTTCGGCCAGAAAATTTCCATTTTACCTTTGTGTTTTTCGGGGAAGTAGACAAATCAATCCTTCACAAAATAGTTACCAAAATTTCAGAAATTGAGTTTCAATCATTTGAAATAAAGTATGGAATGATAGGAGCATTTCCAAATAACAACCGAGCCAGAGTCGTGTGGATAGGATTAGATGAAAAGACAGCAGATACCTTTAATCAATTGTCTCATTTGGTCATGTCAAAATTAATAGATTTGGGATTAGGATCAGAGATGGAGACAGAAAAAGAGATAATACCACACATAACATTATTTAGAACAAAGGTTACACTTAGCTTGAAATTCCAAGGAACCGAATCTTTTTCCAGTATTAGTGACAAAATGGATACAATCTCGGTAAAAAAGAGCATTACTACACCGCAAGGTCCTATATACGAGAACATTATTTCTGTGAATGGTAAATGAACAGGATAGACTCCATCATACAAGAGGCTACAGAATCATCAGTTCCATCAAAATCAAAACAAAGTAAATTAGAAAAAATATCAAAGGAAATTCAACAAGAAATTGTGAGCTATAAGGACAAGCGAATATCTAGAGTACTAGTTGGAGGTTCATTTGCCAAGGGTACTTGGCTCGAGAATGATACTGATATCGACTTCTTTGTAATGATAGAATCCAACGTTGAACGTGCAGAATTTGAGGAATTAGGCAAATCCGTTGGCTATTATGCTTTGAAAAAATACAAACCTTATTTGCGCTATTCTGAACATCCTTATGTCGAAGGAAAAGTTGATGGAACGCGAATAAACATAGTCCCCTGTTATAAGGTTGAAAAAAATAAGTGGAAAAGTGCTGCGGACAGATCACCATTTCATACTGATTTCATGCAGGCTAAATTGAATGAGAATTTAAAAAGTCAGGTTAGAGTACTAAAAAAATTCTTAAAGGCAGCGGGAATTTATGGCTCCCAGATTGCAGTTTCGGGTTTTAGCGGGTATGTAACTGAGGTACTTATCCTAAAATATGGTTCATTTAAGGGAGTTCTCCAAGTATTTTCTGAGCTTAAACCAAACCACATCATCTCATTAAATCCGCCCATCGAGAAGATGATTGAGAAATTTACTAGTTCGATAATAATAATCGATCCTATTGATTCTAACAGAAACCTTGGAGCCGCAATATCGGCAAATTCTGTAGCAAAATTTGTATTAGCGTCAAGATTATTCTTAAGATATCCATCCATAGAATTTTTGAGAAAATCTCGTAGACCGAATGCCAAAATCCTAAACCAGATTGAATCTAACTTGTTAATAATAGAGTTTAATATACAAAAAAGGAGTCCAGATATTTTGTGGGGCCAGCTTAAAAGAAAATTAACAACCATTTCAAAGATGCTATCAAATTCTAGGTTTGAAATAATAAACAAATTTTGCTTTACAGACGAAGAAAAACACGCAGTCTTTATTTTCATGATTGAATTTGCAAACCTCCCAAAAATAACTCTGAATAAAGGACCTGAAGTATATCTAAAAGCAGAAACAGATTCTTACATCGAGAAAAGAGCTAGCAACTCCATCATGTTATGGACTGATAGTATGCGTATTGTAAGTATTGAAGAAACAAAACTAATCTCAATAAAGGAACACGCTAGTCTAATAATTAAAAAAGACCTGGATTCAGGAGGTCATGCAGGAATTGCGTCTGATCTTAAAAATGGTTGTTCGATATATTTGGGAAATGAGAAAAAACTAAACAGTTTCGTTGTAACTGCCATTAATCACATGATTGACGATGGAGAATTTATTAGACAATAAAAATAAGGAAAGCCTAAAATTTCTATTGACTTATCCTTTATTTGATCAAGATACATTTGAAACCAGGAAAAAAGAGTTGCTATCACTGGATATCAATGGTGTTTTCTCTACAGGCAACTTACAATTAAAAAAGATTTTTATTCTTGGTAAAGGCTCAGTTGGTCTGGTAACGTTAGTAAAATATAAGAGAAAATATTTTGCTCTAAAGATAAGAAGAACTGATGCCAACAGGACGAACATGTATGATGAAGTGATTTACCAATCACTTGCAAACTCTTCTGGAGTGGGACCTTTTCTTGTAAATTTCACTGAAAATTTTATTTTGATGGAATTTGTCAAAGGTTCAAATATTATTGACTGGTACAGTTCAGCTCGTATATCAAAAGAAAGAAAGGTCAAATGTACTGCTCTTATCCTTCAGCAATGCTATCTTCTTGATTGCGTAAAACTTGATCATGGTCAACTAAACAGGCTTGATCGCCACATCATAATCTCAAAGGATGACAAGCCTACGATTATGGATTTTGAGACTTCTAGTACTCGGAGGAGAGTGAGCAACATAACAAGCTCGTCCCAATCGATTTTTCTAAATGGCCCAATATACTCCAGCCTTCGAGATTCAATTCTTTATGACAGGAAACAAATAATAAAAAAAATAAAAAACTATAAAACTGAAATGAATCAAGAAAATTTTGCTAATATTCTAAACATATTAAACATTAATATTGCCTCTTGAAAACAAAATCGTCTAAATTTATGAATAATTGCTTCACTTTGTACATTAATATTCTTAAGTTAGTATCCATAAATGTAATTTGATGTCTCATTCTCAAACCTTTGTGATAAAGACACTAAAGAAAATGAATCTCAAAGGTGGAACAGTAATAGATGGCTTTGCTACTACAGGCATTACTAATTCTATTGCTTCTGAATGCATCTTGCACTCCATTAATACCCAACTAATAGCAACTATAGAATCACCCTATTTTTCTCAACTCTCCGTAATTAGAAATTCAATCCCATATTTTCCTGTAAGGATATATGCAAATGAGGAGCTAA
>JAICFW010000081.1 GCA_025923455.1 Nitrososphaeraceae archaeon
CGCTCTGAGAAATGCCGGTATTTCCAGTGCTAAAATTGAAAGTAAATCACCGTTAGGGTCAAAAGAAACATCTCCATGTATATGCTTTCAAGACCAGGCACAATTTCAGCCAATGTTATATTTAACTGCAATTGCAAAAAAAATGAGTCAAAATAATGATGTGGAAATCTTTACCGAGACTCATGCACAGGAAATTCAAACTGTTGATTCAACGAATGTTATTAAAACCAACACTGGCTATACCGTTACTGCAAAGGATGTTGTCCTAGCAACAAATGCACCAATCATAGACAATGTGAGCAGGATTTATGACAAGCAAGTGGCCTACAGAACGTATGTGGTGGTAGCTGAAATTCAAAAAAATTCAATACCGTCAGCTCTTTACTGGGATACAGGAAATCAAAATTCAGAAGATCACGTCAAACCATATCACTATGTGCGAATTCAGCAAACTGGAAATGAAACTAATGACCTGTTAATAGTTGGGGGAGAAGACCATAAGACAGGGAGTCCTAATAACAGGACTGACTTTGATACGAAATTTAAGAATCTTGAAACATGGATGAGAAAAATTTTTTCTGTTGATGGCCCAGTAGTTTATAACTGGTCAGGACAAGTAATGGAACCCTTAGACGGACTAGCTATCATAGGTCCTAGTCCTGGTAAGGATAAAAATATTTATATTGCCACAGGCGACTCCGGAAACGGAATAACCCACGGAACCATTGCCGGTATTATATTGCATGATCTCATTCTAGGTAAGAATAATCCCTGGGCAGAATTATACAACCCCAATAGGAATATAGGGTGATATTCGAAGTGAGCAAACCTAGTTCCGAGTCAGAGATGAATAAACTGTCAAAAGATAGTGGAATAGTTAAAGAAGATGAAAAATTAGCCATTTACAAAGACAGCACAGGAAAAGAGCATAGATTTTCAGCCATATGTACTCATTTGGGGTGCAATGTTGTTTGGAATGATTTGGAAAAATCATTTGATTGTCCTTGCCATGGTTCAAGGTTTTCCGGCCTCACTGGGAATGTAATTAATGGACCTGCTAATGCTCCGCTTGAGAATAAGGACAATGACAATTAAGTTTAATGTTCCTATGCAAGATAAAATCTTCGAAGCAATGTTTCTTGATTTATTTAAATAATGTTCATCATAGGATAAGTAATGAAAAAGTCAAGATCTAGAGTAGCAGTGAAAAAGTACAAACACAGTATCGCAAAAAAATATGGCTTCTTCTGGATAACATTAATCTTGTTTTCAGGCTCAATGATTGGACATTGGTATTTTGGTTATGTTACTAGTCAATCATGGCAAGAAAACTTGAGGGATACATTTGAAAATTGGCAATCTGAATTCCTCCAGCTAATGTGGCAAGTCGCTGGGCTAACTTTCCTTTGGTATGTCGGAAGTCCACAATCTAAAGAAGAGGAAGAAAGGAATAATGAAATGTTGCAATGGTTGGTTCGAAAAATGGATCCAAGGGATGCCGAAAAATTTCTCTCTGAAATGGATAATAAATATCCTAAAAAGTAATTTCCTGTTACTTAATTTAAGATGCGCTTCATTATAAACAATACTGCCCGGAAGAAAATATATGGAATCTGCAGGAGATAATAGTGAAGTTACCATTCGAACAACAGCGAATGTAGAAGGAGGTACGACTTGTTCATCATGTGTCGACAAAAGACATGCAGAATGTAATACATCAGATTGTCTTTGTGCCAAACACAGTCATGTTGTAAATTAACTTTATTTTTTAGATACGAGCAAGAGCTTATTATTGAACTCAAATGCCAATGAATTTTGTTTTAATCTCATTCGAATTTTGTTGGCATATTCTGTAGTATCGTCCTCATTTGCAGCTGCTGTGTGAACTTCTAATCGAGTATATTTGACAGGTTCGAACTTGCCTTCAAAATAACCGTCAAATTCGATCAGAGACATACTACCATACTTCGAAACTATTTCTTTCACAACATCCATAAAACCCTCGGTCCTGGGTATATAAAATTTGATTGAATCAGGCAAGATTTTGGTAACGTAAGATTCTTCGTTCATAGTTAAACATGGTAAACATCCTATCTAATGATTTTATAATTACTGAAATATTATAAATTAGTTAATAAATGGCGGTATCCTGCCAAAGTAAGTCTTAGTATAATTACTATTAGTAAAGATGTATTCTAAGTGAGTTATAGTCCTAATTAGGATTGATAGTAACTTAAAAAAATAAGATGGTTAGGCAGGCTCATTTGAGTCTTCATCCTTGTCTACCATTTCAGCCGCCTCTTCCCTTAAGTTTTCTGCTGGACCCGTAGTTTCTGGATCATTTTCTGCAGCACCTATCTTTTTCTGATTCTTCTGTGCGGTTTCAATATTTTCATTACTTTCGTTCGTATCACTCATCATAAATCTAAGAGCAACATTGGTTAAGTATCTATCAATCCTGATGAGATAAAGAATAATTATTTTCTCTAGTTGTCTTTATTGTCGAGATAGTTGTCTAGGTCTAGATCATTGGTGGCTAATCAAAAAATAATTATACTTTAGACATCATTTCAAATGAAGTTACCCTATAGGCGGAAATTCCAGTCCTAAATGGATAGGCTCCTCCTCCTGTTTTAGTTGTGGGGTTTAACCACTCATAGAAAATATTGTCATGATCTGATTTTTTATTTTTTCCATTGCGATTGAAAAGGTTAGATAATAATAGATTACATTCGTCAGTCTGACCAAAACGAAATCTAGTTAAAAGTTCCACTGCCGTTATCCAGGGCCAATGGGTATAATTGTGATATTCATTTGATTGGAGAATCCAAGGACCCGTCTTTAAAAGTGGTCTTTCAGTAACCAAGGGGATATCCTGAAGCCAAATTCTGTTCTTAAGAGATCCCAATGAGAGGATCAATCTCTCCTTAATTTTCAAAGCTTTTTTATCATCAGCTAAAGATCTATTTTTATGTTTTGGATCCATGTCGAATTGTCTAATATTCGAGAAATTGGGTACTATATGCGGTAACATCTCAGTCATCGCGAACGCGTAGAATACTATATCCTGGTATAGAATACCTTCTGAGTCATTTCCTTGCAGTTTATCTGAGTTTAGACCTACGTAGCACTTTGCCTCTTCAGACCACATATTATTTTCAATGGAATCTACAAGTTCCGAAGCCATGTGTCGAAGTCTCTGTGCTTCGTCTTCTTTGCCACGAACAAATAATAGATTAGCGAAACTTGTCAGAGCCATTAACCAACAGGCTTGACTATACACTACTTTACCGTCACGCAAAACTGTATCCATCCAATCTTCGTTATGATCCTGTTCAAGGAGACCATCGTTGTCTTCATCCTTGGACGTTAAGTAATCTATTCCCCTATAGAGAAATGGAGTCAGATATTCAGTCAATTCAGTTACTGTCGCTGAAACTTTTTCACTCTTGTCCACAGAATCCCTCATCATGTTTGTCAAAATCCAAGTTGATACATAAATCATTAATGCAGTAGAGTCTATGTCAGGATTTAGTGCATATATCTCTGAAAAATTGTCAAATATGGTCGTAGGTAGGGCGCCATAAAAATTCCCTATGACGTCACTTTCTGCATTCAGAGGAGTGAAACTTGTTTTTGGAGATCCTCTTCCGTAAATTAACTTTGTAGAATTAGTTCCAATCTGCTTATTCCAAATATTCTTTAATTGGTCTAATACTGCAGTAGAATGTCCGGAAAGAAATTGATCTTTTAGAATGTAGGCAGCGTCTCTACACCAGACAGCTTTGTAATAATCTCCGGGTTCTGTATTCTGCGAGGTATATTTTTCTGTAACCGATAAAAAGTCCCTTAAATTTCCGATTATACCTCGTCTCCCAAATCCATTCATTTGTGAGATACCCAAGTCTTTGTTCTGCTGACATTCCTGTTACTTATTAATCATACTACGAATCACTATCCTATCCTATCCTCAGACTTTACAATCTCTATACTAACGAGCAGAATTCTAATGAATGACTAGGGGGCGACTCGCTCACTGAGCAAGCGTTTGAGATTATCTTTAAAGCGTCCTTTGCCAAATTTTTTGACAGAGTTACTTAATGAAAATCGTTGTTGCAAACTAGCATTCATTGACCTCATTATTATTTTTGCCGCCTCTTTCTGATTACTGTATCTCAGACTCTCGGGTACAAATTCAGTGTTGCCACCGAAGCTGGGTACCACTGGCACTAACCCTGCTGACATCGCCTCTGCTATACACATACCGAAAGGTTCTCCTATAGTAGGATGAAAGAGAACCTTTGATTTTCCAAGTAGAGTCCGTAAATCGTTAATGTCGACATTTGTTCTCAAATCAACCAGGTCTGAAAGTCCATTTACTTTGATAAGTTTTTGAAGATAGTTAAAATATGGATAATACTGTTTGGACAGATTTCCTACTATACTCATTTCGAACTTTGTGTTCATACCTTTCAGAACTCTGGCGACTTCCAATGCTAACTCGATGTTCTTATCAGGATTGAATCTTCCAAGTACCACAATCCTATTCACCCTAGAATCGGAGCTAACCACTTGACTGAAGAAATCGATATCTATTGGAGGATATATAATCAAAGGATCTGTACTTGGATAATATAACTTGACGGCCTTTGAACTGAAAGTAGAATTAGTTACTACTGTGGAGCTGTTCATCATTTGATTATATACTCCAAGAGCTTTGGTGCGAAGTTTGTCTAATGATTCAAATTTGTAATCACACATCTTCAAATAGTTTCTTAAAACAGTATCATATTTTAGATTCTTTATTAATTCTGGAACTAGAGGATAATGGCAATATGTAATTAGTTTTCCTTTCCTTTGTGGAAACATATTAAAAGGTAGGATATCTCCATGTGCGTTCATAACAATATCATATTCGTTGTTGGCGTTATTATTAGTATCCTCTCTGTTATGTTCGTCCAATAACGAGTTGATATCTCCCTTAATCACGTTATTGACGTATTTTCGTAATTTGGAAATTCCAAAGATTCTCTCAAGTTGATTCCAATTTGGTTTGGTGAACGTAACCAGATCCACTGAAACGTCCAATTCACTTAACGCTTCAAGGGACGCTGCAGCCAAACGTTCTGCACCGCCTCCAGCATTGAGATCTTCATGAATTAACTTTATCCTTTTCATCTTAACGTTATAACGACTTCAAATCTTATTAGCAGGTTCACTAATTTAATTCTTAAGTAGTATAACTTGCTAAATAGTACATGAAAGTTTTAAAGAATTCTGAATTATTTAATTTAGCCTATGAGTGTTCATTTTGTAAAGTTGATTTTAAAAGCTTCGGAAAAATGCAAGAGCATATGTTAAGAGATCATTTGCTAAATGTGAAAAATCCGCAAATTTCTCTACCATGATTTCTTATTTATTGCCTGCAGTATGAGGTCCTAGTATCTCTCGAATGGTACTAGCAAGTGCATGCATGTGAATAGGCTTTTGAAGATTTTCATTATAAGTTAACTCCTTCAGTTCATCTCCATTTATCTCAAATGCACTCATAAGAACTACTTTAATATCTGCATTTATGGAACATACCCTTTTGATCAATTCTATCCCAGAGATCCCAGGCATCCGAATGTCTGTAATAATAAGCGAATATCGGTAAGGACCGTCTTTAATTTCTTCCAAGGCTTTCAATGGTTCTAAATAAGTAACAACATCATAGCCCTCCTTGCTAAGGAAGTCACGAAATAGATTTAAAATATCTTCATCATCATCTATAACCATAATTTTCATTTATACATCTTTCTTGTAATATGGTGTTTGTGATTCTGCACAAATGTTGTATGGAATTTGAATTAATTTTCTCTGTTGAAGTACTGAAATTAAGCCAAAATAGTAACCAAAAGTACAAACGCTTCTAGCAAGGCATCTTTGTTGGAAAAATATATGACATGTTCTCCAAAGATTGATCACACTTATCCTAGTTTTATAGAGTAAACCACAGGCTTTATCGGAAAATGCTTCCTTATACATATTTTCTTTGATACTCATTTGAAAAAGAATATCTAACGAATCATTGCGAAAAAGCATTATGATGATTTTATGTAACACCAAAATATTTAAGAGTTTAATATCTCGTGTGTGATCACTAGGTTTCCCTTCTATTTGGACATACAGTGACCTGTACTGTTCTCTGGAATTTGAATCTTAATTAAATATGTTGTAAATAGAATATTTATGCCGAGAGGCGTGAAAAAGGGTCTAAATTCTAATAAGTTTGACAGATGTGTGACCAAGGTTAAACGTAAATCAGGAAAGAAGGTTAATCCGTACGCAGTTTGTAATGCTAGCATGTCTGGTAAAACAAGACACAAAAAAAAATAACATTTAACACTATTAGAATGATGTAAGGTTTGCCAATGTTTTTGAAATCTTAGAGAACAGATTCTTTTGAAACCAAGAAGTTCTCAAAATACAAAATATTGATTTTATTATAAGTAATTTCGATTCTTGGTAAATCTTTTTGTTTCTAAAAATTGTAAAAATGAAATAATATTGGTTAACCCAGTTAGGTTGAATCTTTTCTATAGTTCTCGGCATCCTCTTTGGTTATTGAGAAGAAAACTTTATGCCCATCAAATCGCTCTACAAAACTTTTCGGTAGATAAAACTTGTCCTTGTCCACAACTCCTTTCTTTGTAACTACAATTTCCGGGTCTACCTGATGTACCTCACCTAAGTCATAGTCATTTATTCCCCGCGCCTCTTTCTTTACTATGTCGTCCCAGTTAGTTATGTTGTTGCTCATAATACATAAGGTTCAACATTCATTATAACAGTTCAACAGTTCTCGGTCTTTTAAACTCCTAAGTGATTGATTTTATCATGGCTGATTTTATACTTTTATATCTTGTTGACGATACTAAGTCCGCAGATTTGAATTGAATACAGTGCTTTCTTACAATAAGGATCAAGTTAAGATGGACGCTTCTATTGAAGACACAAAAGAAGGTTATAATGTCTGGGTAGACGTCATAGATCCCGATGAGGAGGAACTTCATATGCTGGCTGAGAAATTCAATCTAAACAAGGAAGCCATTAAAACGTATATCAATAAATCAAAAAAACCTGAAATACGTCAATTTGATAAACACACATTTACGGTTGTTGTAGACATGAAAAATAAGGATCCTGAAACCTTACTCACAGAGGGCGTTTATTTTTTTCTAGGGAAAAATTGGCTGGTAACAATCCATTCCCCTGAAGTCGACGTCAAGCAAATAGTAGAAAGATTGTTTAATATACAAAACGAAACTTTAAAGAATACACGTATTGATGCCCTATATTATAATATATTGACCGAGATTGTTACCAAATACGAACAACTATTAACTGCTCTAGAATTATCTGTAAATGAGTATCAAAGGAGATCCTTTGTTCGTCCACTACCAGCGATATTTGAAAGTATAGATATATTGTCCAGACAGGCCATAATGTTACGCAGACAATTTTGGCATGTAAGGAACATCATTAATTTTCTCTTGCACACTGAGAAAGACAAAGATGATGTCAAATATGTAGAAATGGTTCACGATGACATAACACAATTAATTGATTTTGTAGAATCGTATGAAAGTACTATTAATTCTATCAGGGAGCTATACGTTGCGAAGGTATCACTTCAGATTAATGAAACAATGAGAATTCTTACGATTTTTACTGTGATATTGCTTCCACTAGCCCTTATCGTTGGAATATATGGCATGAATGGAATTGACCTGAAGAATATCACAGAAATACCTTTAGGTTTTGTAGTCGTGCTGGCAACTATGGCTGTTACAGCAATAGCTTTTGTTCTGTTCTTCATTAGAAAACGCTGGATAGTAATTAGAAGAGCAGATTCGGATGTAGAACAAGATTCAAAATCAAAATCAACAGCCTCAAAAGGAAAATAATTGAACGTAACTTGTTTCAAATTGAGGATAAACTTTCCGAATCATTTGATTTTATTGGCATATCATGTCTCAGCTCCAAGACATGAAAGTAGTGTTCGGAATAATGGTACTCCCAAACCAGCATTCAAGCTATAATCCGGATTTCATCCAGCTTACTTTCGCTTTCGCATCTACATAATGTTTGGCTGGCCTGAGCTTGTAATACTTGCGTCGAATCCAAAATAGCAATCCTGTCAGGGATATAAAACTCGCTATAACTATTTCATACATTATTAGTGCGTCAGCCATTCAATCAGGTTATTAGGACATAAATAAAAATCTAGGTTAATCTTGTTGAAAACAAGCTGGGTCATGAACAGCTAAAAAATACGAATATAAGAATCAAAGTTTCCAGAATCTAGATTCTTAAAGTGTCAAAAACATGCAAGACAGCACTACTTTAAATCTTATTATGAATAAAAAGTAATGGATGTCCGCCTCACCGTATCATGAGAAGACTGAGATTATGACTAAGCTGTCAGACATAGTTGGTATCATGGCAAAAACGGAGAAATACCTTAACATTATGGGTGATTCTAAATTACCGAATTTCTTACTTTCAGATGAAATAAGAAAGGCGCTCCAAAAAGCAAATACCAGGGGTACAAGGATTAGGCTAATAACAGAGATTACTAAGGAAAATTTGAACTTATGTAAAGATATTATGAAATTTGTTGAAGTCCGTCACTTAAACAAAGTTATTGGAAATTTCGTCTTAAGCGATAAAGAATACTTTGGACAGTCATTGGGAAGTAATTATCAGATAAATCAAATTTATAATAATGATCACGTAATGGTTGAGCTTCAAAATTATGTTTTTGAAAATCTATGGAATAACTCTGTCTCTCATCATGACAGATCATCAAGCTTGGAAGCGGGAGTAGATCCTGAAGAAGTTAAAGTCCTATCAGATCCTACTGAAATTCGCAAAACATACTTGAATCTTATTGAATCTGCAAAAACCGAAATATCACTGATTATAGCAACACCAAATGCCCTGCAAAGAAATTACAGAGGAGGAATAATCTCCATGTTGGTTAAAGCTTCAGAGAAACGGAACGTTAATGTCAATTTAGTGATTCCTACTTACGACGTCGATAAAATTCAAGATGATTTTCTTCACATTGAGTCAGTTGCCAGGAATTTTAAATTCAAAATCAAATCGATTGCCCCTGTCACTACACAAACCCATAAGATAAAAACTACATTTTTGATTGTAGACAAAAAATCGGTTTTCATTATAGATGTGAAAGATGATAGCAAAGACAACTTCTTAGAAGCAGTAGGATATGCCACATTTCATACCAGCAAATCACGAACGGAAAGTTATAATTTTATTTTTGATACTATTTGGAGACAGGCTGACTTGTATGAATCGTTAAGAGAGGCAAACAGGAACCTCATATACTCCTATCAAAAACTTGAGGAACATGATGCAATGGAAAAAGAATTCATCAACCTTGCTGCTCACGAATTAAGGACTCCTTCTCAGTCAATTATTGGTTACTCTGAAATGCTCAAAGATCTTCCCGAAAGGAACAAACAATATGAGGAAGCTATATCAAGAAACGCTGAAAGACTATATTCTCTTGTAACTAACATGCTCAGTATCGCCAGAATAGAATCCCAAACCATGAAACTCAACAAGATAATTTTTGATTTGAATGTAAAGATAGAAAATGTAATTAAAGACGTTTGTCAACAGATTGAACTACGTAAGGCAGATAAGGTAAGAATAGATTTTAGACCTTCTGGCAGAATCAATATCATTGCTGACAAAGAAAAAATATTTCAGGTCTTTACAAACTTGCTTAATAATGCGATAAAATTCACAAACGAGGGCACTATAAAGATAAGTGTAAAGGAGAAAGAAAAAACAAATGAAGCAGTTGTTAGCATTAAAGATAGTGGTCCTGGTATAGATCCAGAAATAATTCCACACTTATTTTCCAAGTTTAAGACAACGTCTGAGAAGGGTCTGGGATTGGGATTGTATATTTCAAAGAACATCGTTGAGGCACATCATGGTAAAATCGAGGCTTATAACAATCCCAATTCAGAGGGAGCAACATTTGTAGTTACGTTACCTTTGAAAGGATAAAATTTCTGGCAAATTATTTGTCTATCACTAATTAAGATACATCAAACGAGCGTAATGGGCATTAAATATTATTGTTGTTGTGAAGTAATGATGTTTAAAAAAATTGTGAACTTAATGTCACTGCAAGTGTTAAATAAAATGTCGAATAAAAAATTACATGGAAAGTTTAAAACAGGAAGCTTCAAAGGCAATAAATGAGAACAAAGACAAAGACTCTGAGAGGAATATATCAAACTGGTCTGATGTTGTCGGCGATATTGTAGATAAGTTGACAGGTAAAGATATGGAAGTTACGTACGACTTTGATAATTTAGAAGTTGACATACCAAAGGCCACGGGACCTGAGGGTAAAGAATTAGGTAGCGCAAAATGGAAAATCAATGGTAAGTTCATAATTTCTACCCAGCTTCATGACAATACAAAGACAATGGAATAAAATTCTCTGACAGGATCATATTACCTTGTCAAAAGAGAATAACTTTGATAAAGGTACAACGTTCGTATTAGATAATATAGCCAACATAGTAAAGGGATCCAGTGGAAAGCTCTGCATTAAATTAAAAGACAAAACCGCCGTAGAATTGCGTTTTGAAGTGGATACCTTATCTGTGGATATAGTGGAACCCAAAATTTTAGGTATAGCAGAGCAAGCAGATAGCAACGTGGGATTATTTGAAAAGCTAAGAACAGCTAGCAAAGTAGGTGAAATCCTAAATAATAAAGGTCTGAGCATTTCAATACTGCGAAAGGGAAAGAAAGCACTAAGCATAGGAAGAAATGCTACTCCAACGATAAGTAGTTTCGTCACTCAAAGTGATGATATACAAATTGATAGCATAACTCAAGTCGCAAAGCTAAGTAGAGATATTAAAAAAACAAATCAGGACACTAAATAAATGAAAAGAACATTACAGTTCTCAAGAATCATAAATAATTGGCTGGCGCCTAATGTGAATATCAGAGGAACCAGCCAATAGGAAGTGGTCATCTACTATCAGAAAATAGATGACGACCCAATTTCAACAAATTTCTATTTAAATATTGGTTTACTGCGTTAATTTTGATTAATATCCCATATGTTTGACGTGAATTTGCCGATAGAAATGGTAGCGCGCATCATGATTCCAATGCTATGCATAATTTAGAATCAAAACTAGAGTCACAAAAAAAGTTTATAAAAAATTATCGCTCATACAGTGCTCCAAAGATGCGTATTAATAGTAATTGGTGGGGGGTGTACTACAGATATCACCTAACAACCTGATTGTTAGCATTGTAGACGATGAGCTTGATATCACAGAACTCCTTCGAGATGCCATATGTGATAGCATCGATGGAGTATCAGTTGTCACTTTTAACGATCCCAAAATTGCATTAGAGCATTTTGAGGATAACAAACAGGATTATGCACTCGTTGTTTCTGATTTAAGAATGCCAAGTATTAATGGTTTAGAACTACTAAAGAGGATCAAAAGTTCAAGCCCCAATGCAAGAACCATTCTTATGAGCCTTCAATTTCGAATTTGATGAATTGTATCGAACCTACTCAGCCCAAGGGATTATAGACTCATCGATTGAAAAACCCGTTACTATTGATGCTTTATGTCAAAGAATAAGGGATGAATTTCAAGTTTACCAATTAAAGTTGCATTTAAGGTAAAATAAGCTATTGACTACGCATCCTAATTGAGTTACCTTCTTGATGGCATTACAACGTTGCCTCAAAATAAATTGGTTATATAGGGTTAATTAAAAATAATTAGCGCAATATTCTAATTTTGATCTACAGGATACCAATATTCCTTACTAGAATAGCTGCATTGATGTAAATAAATTCTTGTCATCCGTGATTATGAGACCTGGTTCCCATTTATCAGAGCAACTATACAACTATCAATTTTGTCCAGTTTCACAGGTTTCAATAGAACCTCTATATTCTTTCCATCAAAAATTGGGTTTTTTGAAATTTCCTTATGTAAATTTTCATGGGCAGTGATGAATAAAATGGGTGCTAAAGGAAACTTGTCTAAAATTTGAGTCGCTATATCAATTCCGTTTTTATTTCCTGGCAATCTATAGTCAATCAAATATAGATCAGACCTTTCCTTATCAATCTCTTTAATAATTACATCACCATTGAGATACATTGTTGTCACGTCATGTCCTTTCCCTGAGAGAAAATCTTTATAGAGGATCAAAATGTCTTCTTCATCCTCAATAATCATTATTTTTAACTTCCTTTTGTTTATTTTTTCCATGTCAGTAATTATGTAGAATTTGATGATATGATGTAAGATGGATGGAGATCTTAACAAATAACTATCAAAATACTACAATCACTAATTAAAACGACATTGCTTAAAAACATGCAAGTAAATCGCAAATTTTCAACTGGAATAGATAATATAGGATAAGTACCTTATACTAGGTGTAATCAACTTGGAGGCTCAGATTCAGTTTTGATAAAAGATCTGGTAAATCCCACCAATTTTAATCTCATGGTAGGAAAGCTTGGAGACGTCCTAACAAAAGCGTTGGACCTTCCATTAGGCTATGCAATAAACTGGGGTAGAATCTGGTCACTATGGCCAGTACACCTTGAAACTGCTTGCTGCAGTGTGGAATTTGGAGCAGCTTCAGGTCCGAGATATGATGTTGAAAGATTTGGAATAATTGAAGCATTTGGTTCATTACGACAATGTGATTTGATAGTTGTTCAAGGAACTGTAACACGAAAAATGGCTCCAATGC
>JAICFW010000082.1 GCA_025923455.1 Nitrososphaeraceae archaeon
AATAATGCTGCATCTAGGGCCCTGTAGGAATTTTCCGATCCATCAACAGGAACTAGGACATTTGTAAACACGAGAGATCATTAACTGACTTGTGTCTAATATATGTAACATCTACAACACTAAATTTCATTTTAAAAGACTATACCATAGGTTGGTAAATAATCATGATTGAGTATTAGAAAGCAAAAAAAATAAAAAAGTTGGGCTGGATAATTACCCTAATTATTAATAGGCGTAATCTGAGTCTTCAAAGCATCTAAGAACTTCGTAATCTGCTAGATTATTTGAGAGCTCCTGTCTATTTTCTATGCATCCTTGTGTTTCAATATCTTCTTGTTTGAAGATTTTCGAATCTTTGAATTCGTCCCAATTCATGTCATCGTCGTTATCCTTACCGTTGTCAATGTCTTTTACAAGTTCCTCCATGGTGTCATCGTCATCCCAGATATCGGCATACACTTGCGGACCCGTGACAACAATTAAGGCTCCAAACATAAGGGTCAACAACAAAGCAAACAAAAACATGCTTTTTATTGGTTGTTTCTTGTTCATTGTTTTTAAGGGGCGCATTTATCATAAATAAATTAATACTTTATAATAATGTTACATAATTGATTTATTTTTGAATAATTAGTATATGTTTAGCAATTTTGTATAATTTATTTAATCCTATCATAAATTAATTAAATATTTTCGACGATTAATAAATGGTGTGAATAGAACGAATTATTGAAACGGAAATTCCTAGTGTATCTCCTGCTAATAGGTAGTTGTGATGAATTATTGCAGTAAATATGTGTAATCAAGTTCTTATTTTTATGTACTCATAGGCATCTGTAGACTTTTCAAATGCGTATTGTACTTTTTGAAATTGTTCGCGGAATTGTGATACTGAGCTAGCAACTTGCTTTGGATCCGACTTGTCAATCACTATTTGCTTGATAAATGATGCAATGTCTTTCATTTCACTTTCTTTCATTCCTAATCTAGTTACTTCAGGTACTCCGATTCGAACACCACTTGGATGCATATAATGTTTACCAGATTTGATATCACCGGGTAATAGCTGTCTGTTAAGAATAATATTTGCTTTTTCTAATTCCTTTTCAATTGTTCCACCATCTCCAAATTTGGAAACATCTACAGCCAATTGATGTGATTCTGTGTAGCCACGTTTTTCTCCTAAAACTGTAAAACCATAATTTGCAAGTGATTCGGCAAGAGTTTTTGCATTTTTTATGACTTGTTTTGCATAGTCTTTTCCAAACTCTATTGACTCTGCTAAAGCTATTGCTTTGCCTGCCACATGGTGGAGATGATGGCTACTTGTATTACCTGGAAAGATGGCCTTCTTGATGTTATCTGCATATTTTTCTAGTGAGACAATAATCCCTCCTTGCGGACCCCATAGAGTCTTATGGGAGCTCATTGTCATGGAATCCGAACCTTCTCCAATTGGGTCTTGGAATTCTCCTCCTGCTATCAATCCTGCCACATGAGCTCCGTCATAATTGATGTAAATATTATTATCATGCATAAAAGATGCCAGCTCTCTTACTGGATGAGGAAAAAGAAACAAGCTTCCTCCGAACATTGCGATAGCAGGTTTCTTACCATTTGCAATCATTTCAGCGACCTTTTTCTTGGTGGCGTCTACATCGATTGTCATATCTTCTTTTGAGAATGGATAATGTTCTATATTGAGGCCGTGAACAAGACCGGCAGTTCCAGAATGTTCCTTTTTACCATGAGAAATATGTCCTCCATTGGGGATAGACGCCGCCAGCATATGGTCTCCTGGATTAGAAAAAGCAGAATATATTGCAAGGTTTGCGACAACACCTGAAGTAGCCCTACAATCAGCAAATTCTGACTTGAACACTCTTTTTGCCAATTCATTACAGATTAATTCTACTTCATCAATGTAGATACACCCTGCGTAAACCCTTTCGCCAGGCCAGCCCTCCGCGTATCTATTTCCAAAGTCTGAAACTATCGCTTCTCTTACCGCAGGACTGGGAATATTTTCGCTTGCGATTAATGGTATAGAAGACTTGAACCACTTGTGATGTTTTTCAACAAGATCGAATACCTTATAATATGATTCTTTAGCGTCCATTGTGATATTTATGGTGACTTTAAGTTCCTAATTTAAAATATTGCTTGTCATGTTGAATATTTTTTTGCATGTTTTTGTTAGCCAGATGGCTCCTAATCATTACTATTACACAACTTTTAATTTACTCTAGATTGGACTCATGTTGATGGATAAAAATGATCTTAAATGTGCCTTGTGTGGTAACACGGTAACTTTTAGGTACAAATCTATGGAAGAGTGGAATATTTCAGGATATCTCTGTAGCATATGTTATGAGAAGAAGTTAACTGATTTTTATATTTCTCCAGATCGTAAAGATGTCGTGAAAAGATAATACTTGAAAAAATGGATCATTCTGGATAGATTTACCTTTCTGGTTTTGCCTTCACATTACCAATGAAATGAAAAAGCAGATGTCTAACGGTACGATTTTTGTTTTCTACGCCTGGCTCCAGATCCACCAAATTTCTTTGATTCTGTCTGTCTTGGGTCGCCTGATAGCAAATGCCTATCAAATTCTGTTATTCTTTTACGGATTTCCGTACGAACGCTTCTTGCGAAGGGATGGTCTTTAGGATCTCTACCGCCCTTACCTGCACCCGTCAGAGCTCGAGAAATAGCTACAGTACTTGCAAATGATTGTCCCATGAAACCGCCCCCGTGAACCTTCACACTAATATCTACTTTATCTCTATATTCGCCAATCAATCTTAGGGGAATAAGCACCAATTCTCTCGCTACTTCGGAATTTATTAATTCAGCTGGTATATTGTTGATTCTAACTTTTCCAGTTCCTTTTGAAATCGTAGCAACAGCTCTGCTTGACTTTCTCTGACCAGGATAAAGATCTATTTTATTCATAATTATCCAATCCGTTCCAACCTATCTGTTTTGATAATTCGCCAAGTGTAATAAAGTATGACGACGGTTTCCTAATTTTGGAATCTTCAAATGTTTCAAGTTTTGTATTCTTGAGTTCAGGTGGTATTGAGATATAAACTCTCAACCTCTTTAAAGCTGTTAACCCACTAGATTTCCTTTTTGGCAACATACCTCTGACCATCTTTGTAATGATTCTATCGGGTTTCCTTGGATGAAATGGACCGTGTATGGGATTTGTATTGGACGCAATTTCTAGATATTCTTTATATATTTCGATAGTTTTGTATCTATTTCCTGAAATCATGCTTTTTTCTGCATTTACTACTCTGACATGATGTCCTTTGAGTAAAAGTTTTGAAATATGAGAGCACATTCTCCCTGCTATGCAATCCTTCGCATCGACCGTCACAGTTTGATTAGGTTTTTGTTCTTGCTGAGTAATTTGTTTAACCAATTATTCTAACCCCCTTTCCGTCTGGATACTTCTTTATCAAGCTATCAAGAGCGAGTATTTTTCCACCCGAATCAAGTACTTTTCTTGTAGCAGTCTCTGAAATACCAAAACACCAAATCGTAAGCTTGTGACTTATTTCACCAGAACCCAATATCTTTCCAGGTACTATCACAACTTCTTTATCCTTAGTAACATTAGCTAATTGACCAATGTTAACTTGACTTCTGTTCGATCTTGACCTTGAAAGCTCCTTTATTACGGCTTTCCATATTGGAACCTTATTCTTCTTTAATGCATTTCTTAGAGTCCAAATCGTATTGCTTAATGTATCAGGAAACATGAAATATTCTCGCTATCCTTAAACCCCAAATAAATCTATACCTAAATATTCTTTGGCAATGACAGAGATTGAATAACACCATCAAAATCTTTGATTTTTGATCCGAGTATTTTCGCTGCCTCTACTACTATCTCTTCTGGTGTCAGTGACCCATTGGATTCTATTACAAGTATGGAATCTTCTTCCTTCTTGGTATCTTTTACAACAGCTACTGACGTTGGCTGCCACTTTGCATGGGATTTCCCAGTCCCTAACCTTGCATATGCCTCAAACTTTAATTTTTGACCTGGTGCTAAGGACACTATTGGTATCTCGCTATTTACAGGCTTAACAACGTCGTCCTCGGATATCAAATCCGCAGTGGTAATTACTTTGGTCTTATCTTGAGATTCGGCATCTAATACCAACAGTACTCTACATTTGGAACAACCAAGCGTGCTTTTACAATCACAAATATGAGGCAGTACGAACCTCTCAAGGTCTGTTCGTAATGGAATAAGCCCTAATCTGTGGGCGATAGCCTCATCATGCATTACAGACGAGTTTTCAAGTATTACTACATCATCAATTGCAAAAGTAGGAACTTGACTGATAGATAACCTCCTTAATGCATTGACATATTGTCTTGGAATGTCACTAAATTCAATAACTATATGATTATTATCTCTTTCAAGAATCTTAATCGTGTCCAACGTCCACGAAATTTTACTAACGAACACTTAAAAATCTACCGAAAATCTCATGTCAATTCACTTCCTTTAATTGCATAAGATCAAAAGATTAATGCCCTTTGACTATCATTATTGCTCAATTGAATAGCCTCACAAAGTTGGAATATTATGGAGTATCTCCCTACGAAATAGAAGCGCTCTATAGCAGTCTGACTAGATTTTCTGAGGTCGATGAAAAAAAATTGGATGATTGTGAATATTTAAGCTTCCTGAATATCGAGTTTCCCTCTCCGTATGATGATAATTTTTTCCAATCGTTTGGTTTTGAAAATTGGCAGAGGATAAAGTATATTTTTAAGGAAATGAAGCGTAGGAGAGGCAAAAAAGATTTCAAGCTAAGCTTATCATTTTCGGGAACAACAGACAGTAATTCAAAGCTGGTCTTTACACTAACTGGAGACATAGGAGCTCAATTTGAATATGCACTTGAAAAGATAGCACATATGGTGGATTCTGTTAACATCAATATCAAGAATCTTGAGACAAACAGACAAGTTATGTCCTATACCTATAATGTAATAACCATGAAGTGGGTATTATCTGAGAAATTCTAATGATTGCAAAGTTCGAAACAAGATGCATATTATGTGTAAGAAAGGCAATTCAGGAAAAATTTTGTGAATATCATTATGAAGCATTACAGTCCCTAAGGGATCATTATCAAGTTTGGAAGAATAGTTATGGTGAAATAACCTGGTACGACTATCTCACTAGACTGCAAGAAATAAAGTATACAGGAAAGTGGGTCAAAGATGTTATTGAAATAGAGTTAAAAAATGTAAAAAATGAATGAGATTATGTATTTTTGATTTACATTTCTCCCATGCCAGGAGGCATGCCGCCAGGAGCACCGCCGCCAGATTTACTTGAAGCTATTACATCATCTATCCTAAGAATCATTGATGCGACTTCTGTAGCTGATTTTATGATTTGCTCCTTAACACTGAGTGGTTCTACAATATCTAGCTTGGACATATCTACAATCTTTGCGCTTCTTGCGTCAATGCCGCTCCATTTTGATCCTTTTGCTTGTTTGGAGCGAAGTTCTGTAAGCGTATCTATGGGATCCATTCCAGCATTTTCTGCCAAAGCAAGTGGAATAACTTCGAGTGATTCTGCAAACTTCTCTGCTGCCAATTGTTCTCTTCCAGATAATGTTGAAGACCACTCCCTTAGTTTTCCTGCAACGTAAGATTCTGGTGATCCGCCGCCTGCAACTATGAATGGTCTCTCAATGACATCCTTGGTTACCATTAGGGCATCATGTAATGAGCGATCGGCCTCATCAACGACTCTTTGTGAGCCTCCTCGGATGAGAATGGTAACAGCCTTTGGATGTTTGCATCCTTCAATGAAAACCCATTTGTCAGTTTCAACCTTTCTCTCTTCTACGAGATCTGCTGAACCTAGATCCTTGGAACCCAAGTCTTCAAGATTATTAATAACTCGGGCACCTGTTGCTCTGGCCAGTTTTGTCATATCACTTTCTTTGACCCTTCTAACAGACAAGATATTGGATTTGGCCAAATAATGCTGCGCAACGTCATCAATGCCTTTTTGACAAATAGCTACATTGGCACCTGACGAAATAATCTTGTCTACCATACTTTTTAGCATCTTATTCTCTTCTTCTAGGAACATCTTCATTTGATCTGGTGAACTGATGTTGATTTTGGCATCAAATTCAGTTTTCTCTATTTCTAGAGCAGAATTGATTAGGGCAATTTTTGCCTTCTCAACCCTTTTTGGCATTCCGCCATGTACAACTTCCTTGTCAAGTACAATTCCCTTGATTAGTTTGGTATCTCGTAATGAACCGCCGGCTTTCTTTTCAACCTTGACGTCATCAATATCAACACTAAAACCAGATTCTCTTGGTTCAGAAACCTGTAAAGCTGCATTAACAACCACTTGAGATAACTCATCAGATTCTTTGGATACAAGTTTGGTCTGCATTGATGTTTTTGCTATCTTTATTAGTTCAGCTTTGCTGCTAGCGTCTATTTTTTGTGCTATCTGATTATAGATTTCGACGCTCTTTAACGCACTCTTTCTATATCCATCAACAATAATAGTCGGATGAACATCTTTATTGATTAACTCTTCAGCTTTCTCTATCAATGCGCCTGCCAAAACTACTACAGAAGAAGTCCCGTCACCTACCTCATTGTCAGTAGCTTTGCTTATTTCCACCATCATCTTTGCCGCCGGATGCTGAACGTCTATTTCCTTCAATATTGTTGCACCATCATTGGTAATAGTTACGTCTCCTAGTCCGTCTACTAACATCTTATCCATTCCTCGTGGACCTAGGGAGCTCCTTACGACTTCTGAAATCAATTTTGCAGCTGCGATATTATTTTTCTGTGCATCACGGCCTTTAGTCTGACTCGCTCCTTCTTTCAATATCAAAACAGGCATACCACCTGCTGAACCTTGTTGAATTGACATTAATTATATCATATCTCCTAAAACTTAATGTAAAATCCAGTTTTTCGCTTATTTTAAATTTCCGACGTAAAAACAAAAAAATCTAAATAAACAATTGATCGAATTTTCCTTCCATCAAGTCAGAATAGATTTCTTTGGCAGGCTTGTTTTCCACTGTAATTCCGCTACTTACACAAGAACCAATAATTTCCTTAACACTTGATTTTATGGTTGTTGCGTACGAAACGTCAATCTTCATCTTAGCTATTTTTACTATTCCTTCCATGGAAATATTTCCAACATAGTCCTTTCCTGCTGTACCAGATCCCTTGGATACATTTGCTTCCTTTGCTATTAAAGCAGTAGTTGGAGGCACGCCGACTTCAATATTAAATTTTTTTGTATCGGGATCAATCTCTACTTTTACAGGAACTTTCATTCCTTGAAATTCTTTGGTTTTTTCATTAATCGTATTAACAACTTGCAATACGTTTATACCCATAGGTCCTAATGCAGGTCCAAGTGGAGGTCCAGCACTAGCTTCGCCGCCACTAACAAGAGCAGAAATAGATTTTTTTTGTTCCATATCAGACCATTTTTAGATTTATGTTCTTTAATTTAATAGTTATTGTAGTCATCTTACGTGGATTTTTTCAAATAATTTGCATCAACTGTAACAGGTATCTGGTAAGGAGAATCTAACAATAACACGGTTGCCTCTTGCTTTTCATAATCAACCCTTGTTATCTTGGCCTTCATGGATTTGAATGGTCCAGCGATAACCTCTACTGTATCATCTATATTCAATTCTGATACCACAGGTCTTTTAACTAAATAACTCTCAATGTCTTTATAGGGTAATTCTCCACGGATCTGCCCCTTGACATGTCTAACCCCAACAAGAGCATCATAAGCGATATTAGAGTTAGGGGCCTCGATTATTATATATCCTTTGAAACTATCAAGTAGCAAGATAGAACGTACATCAATCTTCTTTGAATTTATCCGATTTTGAGCCAAATTTACTACAATATGTTCTTGACCACCAGTTGTTCTTATCGCAAAGAATTTTGAATCTGATTCCTGGCTTTCAGTTTCTATTTGCGAACTTTCAGGTTGACTTTTGCTATCAGATGACTTAGCATTGACTGTCTCTAATTCGGTAGCATCAATTTCCGAGGTGCTTTCTTGCATTATATCAGTCGTTTCGGAGGTAGTTTCTGTTTTGATATCCGGTTTTTCAGCAAACACTTTGTCCAGATCATCAAAATTCTCTTCTTTTCCGATGGTGCTACCTTCCAATTATCTTCAGCATACGATAACTGGGTACAATTTATAAGTTTAATCAAAAGCCGGATTATCTTAAAAAAACATCTCACATACAATGATGGGATGGAAGGAATGGATGAACATATCAGAATGTTGCATTCCCTCGGTTTTGCATATTTTTCCTTCTTGATGCAATTGAAGCTGCAAAATAAATGACAAACCCGCATATCGCCATTATTAATCCATATAACGACAAAGAACCTTTGCTCAAATATGTTCCAATACCTACTATTATGGCTCCCATAACAAGCAGGAGCATCCCGACTCTAACATATTTTGGAATATTCTTGGTCAACTTCTTTTATTACAGGCATTCTAATTTTAATATCTAATATAACTTGTCATATGAAAAATATCTAAAATAGCCTGTGCTACGAAAACATCACATTTTTATTTACCGATATGTTAAATGTCGTTACCAAATGAAGATAGCAGTCGTTGGAATGGGAGTCGCAGGAGCTTATCTTATGAACGGTTTGAGTAATGATCATGACAATTACGTTAAGGGTTTTGAAAGAATGCCTATTGAAGATCATGATGCAGTTTGTGCCTGGGCAACTTGTGAAAATATAATGGAAGATCTGATAAAGGAATGTGGACTGCAGTTTAATGACTATATTTTACATGAGGGAAAAAACATGAAGGTGGATATGGGCCAAAGTGGTAAAGAGGATAACAGTATCAATGTTGGGCTAAAAGGGATGGTAACTTATGACAAAATAAAATTAATCAAGGACATGACAAGAGGTACTAACATCCAATTTGGTGTTATTCCAAAAAAAGAGAATCTTGAATCAGAGTTTGATCTTATTATTGATGCCACAGGCTTTCACCGAAATTATTTACCACGCCCGCAAAACGAAATGTGGATACCCTGTATTCAGTATAAAGTGAAATATCAGGGTAAAACTCCTTTTGATGATTTTTACTTGAAAGCTTTTCCCTCTATGAAGGGCTACTTTTGGTACTTTCCATTAGAAAATGGTTATGCACATATCGGAGCTGGAGATTATGAACGAAAAAATAACAATGTATTTGTTGATGAATTTTTGAAAAAACATAAATGTGAAGTAATGAAAAAAGTTGGTCGCCCAGTCAGAATAAGTCCGCCCAAAAATTCTGAACCTTTTACTGATAGTCGGAAAACTATTGGAGTCGGTGAATCAATTGGGACGGTATATCCTTTGCTTGGTGAAGGAATCATTCCATCAACATGGTGTGCACAATTATTTATCAAACACATCAATGATTTTAATGCGTATAGAAGGGAAGTTTTGAAGAAGTTTCAGATTTATGCTCTTGTTTTTAAATTCATTCAGATGAAAATCAATGGTAAATTCAATCTTTTCAAGAATGCTGCTGAGGTACTTAAGATTTACAATCACATGAAAAATGAAGAAAAGAGATATGGAATGGAAGTAAAATTGAAGGATTTGATAAAAGTCTCTCGGATATAGATTTTACATTTTAGGTTTAACTCTTTAGCAATGTTTTTCGTAAATATTTCGTTTTAAGAATACCCAGTAACAAAATCAACACTACTACCAATCCAATAGCTAGTGATGCCTTGACTATTGAGGAGATTAGTTTGTCAGTAGAATTATTGAACATATTAATATGTAATGGACCGATTATGAAAATCAGAAAGTATGAAACTATCATTATCATACTCCACATAATAAGAATAAGAGCGAACAGTCCAAATAATCTCATAATGATATTATTCCCTTCATGATTGAATATTGAATAACAATTGAAATGAATGACAGTATCGATGAGAACGTTCCTAGTATAAAAATTCTATTTATTATTTCCTTTTCAGATAATGGACCTTTAGCAAGTATGAGTCTTACTAATGTAGCCGGTGCGCGACTTTCTTTGGATGCCATTAATCTATAATCATCACCTAATAATACTGGTCTGGTCTTGACCTGTCTGTGTTCCACTATTTTCTTTACGCTAGAGAGAAATAGGAATGAATTCATCACTGCCGGTAAGAGCGCTATCACACCAATTATTTCTGAATTTCCTGCTATTGATATAGCGGCATACATTGATCCTAATAACAGTGTGCCTGAATCACCTAGAAATATTTTGCTTGGAAATTTATGATAATGATATATTGCAATAACCCCAAAGAACAACGGAAGGCCCATTAAAAACACATTAGTGTTACCAAATAATAAAATACTTAGTAATAATGGTAGCATTGTTATTATTATAAAGCCGCTAGCTACGCCATTGAATACATCAATTGAGTTTATAGTATTACCAATGATAGATATCATAGAAAGAATAAGTGGGATATATAGCAGCGGTATGAATGCACTATCAAATATTAATCCAAGATAATTTCCGTGGCTTCCTAGAACTATTATAGGAATTGCTGCCAGTATCAAAGCGACAGGTTTGAACCAACCGGGCATAGTTTTCAAGTCATCAATATACCCAATGAAAAATGCGATAATTGTCGTCAATAATAGAGAAATGATCTTCACGTCCAGTATTAACAAATATAATATTATTTCAGCTATTACTATTCCTATTAAAATTACAGGACCGGCGGGTCTGGGAATCATTGGTTTGCCAGGTTTGTGATAGTCTACTACAGTTTTCCCTTTCTTGTTGAGGTATTTAATAAAGGGAGGCGTGATAAGGAAAATAATCAGGAATGAGAGAGCAGAGACAATAACTGCATTTATAATAAAATTTGATAGATAAACCAATTTTCAATTACCTGTTGTAACTATACAAGAAATATCTTTTTGCACTCATTTTTAATTCTTGATTTGATTCTTTAGTTTTTTTGCAAGTTTGACGCCTATTTTTGATATGGACCCTAGTTCTGATTCAGAAATCTTGTCCATGTCAGTAACATTTGTGATTCCTGCCTTATATAGAGCCCTTGCCCTGATCCTTCCAATTCCCTCAAGTTGTATAAGAGGTATCAATTCTGATTTAATACCATGCTTAATTCTCAATCGTAGTTTTGCTATTACTAGCAAAAGATCTTTTCTTCCTATTAATTTTGCAATTTCATAAAGACAATATGACAACCAGTATGTTGTTTCAACCATTCTATACAGATCCCCTGGTTCAACACCAAATTTTTCATTTAGATTTGCTTCACTTGATTCATCGATCCATTCTAGAAGAATTATCAAATTTTTTAATGTATAGTCATAATTAGAAAGCCCGTGAGAACCCAGTTCATGTTTTTCAAACATTCTTTCAAAGTATTCTACTTCATTTTGCCTCAATGTTAACTTTGGATAAAAATCGTAAGAGTCACAAATCCAATGTAGAAAATTTATTCCATCATCAAATTTGTTACTATTATAGAAATCTAAATTTTTCTTGAAATGAATACCGGTTTTTGGATCGATATACAACAAGGAAATGCGTTTACCAAATCTAGTAGCCATAAGTAACTCATTCCTCATGATAATCAATCCCTCGTCGTGTAGATAGTGCAGTAGCGAGTCAATTTCAAAGCTGATACTTTCATTTCTGTGATTCTTTGAGAGGAATGTTTCCTCAAAAAAGTAAAGTAATTCAGATTTTAATATTTTAGGTCTTGAAGCTATCACTCCTAGAACATGTACTCTTAGTGCCGTTTCATTCATTAACTGAGAGACTATTGGTTCCGGCTCTCCTAACACAAAATGATTGTAGAGATCTTCTGGATTGGTTCTCGAATCTGCGATTATGATGGCTTCGCCATATTTATCATAAGCAGGTCTTCCAGCCCGCCCGCATAATTGTTTGTACTGTAATATACTCAATGGGACATTACCGCCATATTCATAATCGTATCTAAAAATACTAGTGATTACAACACGTCTAGCAGGTAGATTTACCCCTGCAGCGAGAGTTGGTGTGGCAAATAGAATCTTTATTGTGCCTTTTCTAAAAGCATCTTCTACAATTTGCCTGCTTTTTAATCCTAGGCCTGCATGGTGGAATCCTACACCTTTTGTAACAATATTTGATAGCGTTCTATTAAGTTCTGTATCATCTCCCTGTTTTAAAATTTCTACTCCAATCTTTTGTGCAGAAAGTTTTGAAGCTTTGTCCAGTAATTTTGGCAATACATCTGAAGTTTTTTTTGCAAGTGAAACAGCACGTTTACGTGTTTCTGCAAACACAAGTGATTGTCCTCCATCATTAGTGATCGAATTCATTGCAAGACTTAATATTCCACCGGTTGAGTTATCAGCGACTCCAATATTATCAATTTCAAAAGTTGTACCATTGCTCATGGTAACTTTACCATAATTATAAACACCTTCTATCAATTCAGTAGGACGCCACTTACTTTGTATTGGTTCACATTTTAACCAGTCAGCAATTTCATTTGAATTTGATATCGTCGCGCTAATTCCAATAATTTGAGGTTTTTGTGGCATAAGTTTTATTTTTGTCAGTATTATTTCTAGAGTTGGACCTCTTTCACGTTCTGTAAGCAAATGTATTTCGTCAATAATGAACAGACCGACATCAAAAATCCAGCTTGAATCATGTCTTAAGATTGAATCCATTTTTTCATTTGTTAGTATAATAATATCTTTGTCAATCAATTCGGTTCCAGAAGAGTCGTAATCGCCTGTGGAGATTGCAATATTTATTTTCCGATTCTTAAAACAACTCAAATTTTTAATTATCTTAAACTCATTAAATTTTTCTGCGGCTAATGCTTTTAGTGGGGTTAGATAAACTACTTTTTTTCTCTTGTTAAGGATGTTTATCATTCCCATTAGTCCAATCAGAGTTTTTCCACTTGATGTAGGAGTTGTTACAAGTATATTGTTACCATTCATTACACCCTTTGATAATGCAAGTTCTTGCGGGGGATATAATGAACCATAATTTAATAATCGTAAAAGCTCCTGTAAATATTCCTTCATTCGTGCAATTAAATTAATTCATTCTATTTAATATATTAATAATATTGAAATTTTTAAAGTGTATGTTGTACGCATTGATGAGGACGAATTCTTAAGAAGCTCTACAAGATGATGATATTTACTTCCTATGCCTTTGCATAAAATCCTGCTTTTCTCTCGTATATTTGTCCATTCTGCATCGCTTTTCTTATGAAATCTTTAGCTTCATCTTCTGTAAACTTTCCTGTTTTCACGAGTTCATCAACGAAATTCTTTTCTTCAACGTCGTTCTTGTCCTCTCCAGATAAACCGTTAAAGACATCCGTGAATGTCTTTAATTTTGAAGTCTCGCTAAGAGGTTTTCCATGAAGAACACCGAGATCAACTTTTCCAGTGTTGACATCTATACCTACCGTTTCTAACATTTGTGAAACGAGGTATATCGCTCTCTCAGCATCTCCAGAATCTACATTATCTTTCAATAACAATCTAGCTCTTGCAGTAGCAAGACGCACAAGACCCTCTAGCTGACGAGGAGTTGCTGTTATCATTCCTTCAGAATCTACGTTTCTCATCTGCAAATAATATTTTCTCAAGATATCAATTGCTTCTGGTGTGAGTTTTGGTTCAATTTGTTTGGCATAGGCCAGATATTTGCGAAATAGATCTATTTCTATAACGGACTGAGCGGCATGTTCTATGTCTCTATGTATTTCAAGTATGTGGCTTGCAATTCGATTATCTCTTTCAGTATCAGCATTATCTCTTATGACGTGAATGATATCAAATCTTGTTAGTAATGGTATAGGAAGCGGCTCTACGTTTTCTGTAATATTTCTAAAGGGATCATACTTACCATATTTAGGATTAGCTGCAGACAGGATTGATGTTCTGGCATTAAGTGTTGCTACTATTCCTCCTTTTGCGACCGAACAAGTTTGTTGTTCCATAACTTCATGGAGTGCAGATCTGTCTTCAGATTTAATTTTATCAAATTCGTCTATACAATTATGAATGTAAATTAGAGACGCTTCATAATTATGATATTTTCCCACACTAAGATCATACACATAACCGTCATATGGTATTCTTTCGACAAGAACAACCTTTTCGACTCCTCTTTGTATCGTACTTTTGTGAACAATTTTGATTGGTCCTTCTCTCTTTGATTTGACACTATAAGATTTGATTCCATCAGCAAACCGAGTTATGTCGCTTCCTGTGATATGTATCAACGGAAATCCTTGTCTAGTTTTACGCAGTTTCGCATATACACCTAGTCGACGTAAGACGTAAAGAATAACTGCCAGCTCATGTTGTGATGTCGAAGGATACATCCTTGCTGCTACCACTTTGTCGTGTACATGATTAAAGTCACCATCAGTATCAAATACCCCAGCAAGGAATGCCCATAATGATTTGTCTGAAAGCAGCATAACATTATCTATTGATTGATCTTTAATCAGGAATCTAGTCTTCTTGAGTAGAGTTTTATCTGTAGTGTATAGATGGAACGTGCGTGACAGTAAAACATATTTTCCAAGAGTGCGAGGACGGTCTCCTTTGTCGTAAAGTGAAAATACATCGGACTTTTGTTGTATATTGGATATGACATCTGAATTAACTTTAGACTGGCTTATCGTTATGCTCTGTGGAGTTACATAACCGTCACCGTATATACATCCTATCACATATGCATCTTCTTCTGTGATGTTCAATGTACATGAAGGTTTTTGGACTCTAACAGGGGAACGTAACATATCCCCAGGACACACGTCTTGAGCCTGTACCCAGAGATTTTTCAGGTGTGTTGAGCGCCTGAGTAAATGTTCTGGTGTCACCTTGAGTGTCAAACCAGAGGAAAATGTTAGCTTGATGACATCGCCTGTATGTTTTTTTCTCATTAAGGCAAATGCATTACCTTCCATATCTACTCGGAATTTGTTGTCGTAAATTCCTATTGGGATTAGATCTTTTTTCGCTTCTCGGCCAGATTTTGTTAAAAAGACCTCGCCTTTCATGTCATCCCAGAGCTTTCCAACAGGAACTAGCCTATTTCCAGTATAGATTTCTGTGTCTTGGGTCATACAAACGAGGCCTTGGTCGCCCAAAACTACAGCTCCCGCCTCCAGCATCATAATTCCAGATTTATCGCGAATTACAGCTGCTGTTAAACCTGCAGCAGTAGTACCTCTTCCTGAGGTATACAGACCTCTTGGCGCTATTTTTGCGGCAAACTTGAGCATTTCGGACTTGGCAGTACCTGGATCTCCTACGAGAAAGATATTGATATCTCCTCTACGATTTGAACCGTCAGTTAATTTTTTTGTTACTGATCCTACAATTAGTAAAAGAATAGATTCTTTGATTATTTCATGTCCATAAATATGAGGTGCAAATGATGCGACTAGTTTGTCATAAGCATCTGGCATGCTGGCAAGGGAGATGATCTGTTTTTCATCTTCGCTGCTTATAGCTATTCTATCAACAGTTCGTGCATCTTTGTTTCCAGCTAGCCCGCCAAGATACTCTATATTGTTACCTTCCATACGGAGTCTGAACAGACTTGTCCTTACTTGTAATGACTGTTCTTGTTCAATCCTGACTATCCCTGTAAGTAGAACCCTATCTCCAGGTCTGCACCTGTCGACAAGATCATCCATCACAGTAACTTCAACGTAATGCGGAAGTTGACCAGCAGGCAAGTCTTCTGGCAGTTCCTGAAGTCTAACTAGCTGGAAATCGGTAAAGTAACTATTCTCTGGATCCATTTCAAGTTCCTTTTCAGAGCACTGAGTACATCTCATGGGTTTCTTTAGGGTTAGACCTTTAAGCTGAGCTTCATTCAGAGTATTGCAATTCAGACATGCGTATGCAATCTTTTTGGCAAGTGGTTTAATTTCAGAGGTCCTGACTACCATGCCAGGAACGCTTATCAACTTGTTTATCACATCTGCATTTATTTCTCTTAGCCCTTTTTGAACCGAATAATTTCCAATTCTTACTTTTATTTTGTCCTTAATTTCCTCAGCATAGTCATAATGAATCTCTCTCAAGATTGAGTATACAGCTTTGTTAAAAGCGTCAAACATATCATCAGGCGTGTCAGTGATTAATCTTGTCAGGTCCGGTTTATTTGAATCTAAATCGATATAATCAACTACAACAAAAGTGGAACTTGATGCCATCATGTTGTTAATTCTGTCAAAATATTTGTAATTCCCTTCTCTGTCCTTAAAGGCGCGTAAAAATGATTCTAGTTCATCTGATATTGCCGAGGTAGTTTGATGCTTTTGCTCAGTCATATTTTCGTAACACCGATTCTTTAAAGGCCAATGAAGAAGTGTGAACAAAATTATAGAGCTGCTTTTCTTCGGCTGATAACTTTGATTCCATTTCTGCAGAAAGTGATGAAGCAGCTGCCAATTTTACAATTTTACCAAGTCTAGACAACACGAATGAATTAAGTGATACCATTAGATTCTCTCTTTCTTTTTCATTAAGACTTTCAAGAAAGTCATTCACTCGGATGTAAAAATCTACATCTACTCCCGATATATCATGGGGTTTTGATATTCGTTCTCGATTCAGTGCCTTTGAAACATAACTTGATACTTCATTATCTTGAATTTCAATTAGATTCTTATTCAACAAAATTTTTGTGAACCATCTTGGCAATAGCAAGATATCGCCTTCCTTGGCATCTATGTTGATATCATTCATAGATATTTTTACTTCAGACTTGAATGTAACTCTGATCTCTTCGACAAGATATTCAAGTGAGTATGTATTTTTTAAGCTTTCAAAAACGCCTTGAATGAGAATGGGGGATGAGGACATGTTGGGAATATAGTCTTAGAAGTGGTTATTAATTAACGTTGGATATCTTTACAGGTCTGAATATATATCTGACAATTCGAACATCTTGTATGCCACAAACTGAGGCAAAAAACTTGTCAGATTTAATGTGGGTTGAAAAATACAGGCCCATTAAATTAGATGATGTTGTCAATCAAAAGGATATCGTAGAGAGTTTAAAGAACTTGATGAAGGAACCTGCTGAAATGCCGCACTTGATATTTACAGGTCCTGCTGGAGTTGGCAAGACTACTACTGCACTTTGTATGTCAAGACAATTACTCGGAGAAGATTGGAAGAGAGATACACTTGAGCTCAATGCCTCGGATGAAAGAGGAATAAAGATGGTTCGAGAAAGGGTTAAGGAATTTGCTTCCGTTTTCAAAATAAGAACGAGTGATAGGGAGGAAAGAAAATTTAGAATAATAATTTTAGATGAAGCCGATGAAATGACGTCCGAAGCCCAGACAGCTTTGCGAAGGATAATTGAAGATAGTTCTGAAACAACTCGCTTTGTTATAATATGTAATTATTTATCGCAGATTATTGAGCCTATTCAAAGTCGTTGTGCTATATTCAGATTTAAGAGAATTGAAAAAGAAATCATAGAGAATCATCTAAAATCATTATGTAAAAAGGAGGGAATAAAATATGATGATAAGGCAATTTCACAAATTTTTGAATCTACAAATGGTGATCTGCGTCATTCAATAAACATTCTTCAAACTGCCGCTGTAATGGGATCGGTCAGTATTTCTAACGTCCAGGCATCCTTGGGACTTACTGGAAAATCAAAGGTAAGTGAAATAATCAAGATGGCAATGTCAGGTAAATTTAATGAAGCCAGGGTCAAATTACTCGAATTAACTGCACTCTATGGAATGTCTGAATTCGATTTTCTAAAATATGCGTACGAAGCCGTATACTCCTTAAAGTTATCCCACCCTGAAGACTTTGCTTCTCTAATAGCTGAATATGACTATCGTTTGACTCATGGTTCACATCCAGATATTCAGTTAACTGCGTTTTTAGCTCAATTGTCACGAATCGGTATCAAGCAGTAGAGTGGGTTTGGAGGTGATTACGGATTGCGTTGGGATATCGACCTAGAAATTATTGAATAAATTATAATAAGAAAGATGAGCAATGCAATAAGTCTTGTACTAAAAATTAATAATCTTCCTCAAATTCTTCTCCACCATCTTCTTCTTCGACTTCATCAAAGTCTTCTTCAAGCTCCTCTCTTTCTTCAGCGCTTTTATATGGAAGATCGGCTTCACCGGTAGAATTGCAGACAGGACATTTAAATTCAATAGTCTGCCCTTCGAGGTCCAGAGGGAACTCTTTTGAGAAAACCTCGTCGCATTTTGAACATACTAAAGTGGTCTGGATGTTATCAGTACTGAACTTGTGCGATTGAAGTCTGAATATGGTGTTTGTCATTCTTCCCTACCTATTGAAATAGTCCTTTTTTATAAGGATTATTGTGATTTTTGTTATGCGGTATGTATTTTTTGTTATGCGGTATGAATTTTGGGTTTAGAATCATATACCATAGCTAATAAGTGTGCCCGGGCGTCATTTTGATCTACTAGACCACGATTTGCTATTGTAATAATAGTACTGTTGTTTCTAACGCCTCTCATCTTCATGCATAGATGCTCACCCTCTGCAATAACAGTCACACCCTTAACTCCCATTTTCATTATTTCGTCTGCAACTTCCTTCGTGAGTCTTTCCTGAATTTGTAATCTTTTAGAGTATTTCTCTACCAGCCGTGCGAGTTTTGATATTCCAAAGACTTTTCCTGATGGAGTGTAGGCGATATGAATTCTCCCAAAGAAAGGAAGCATATGATGCTCACACATACTATAGAATTGAATGTCTTTTGCAATAATGGAATCGGTTTCTTCACTAAAACTAATTTCAAGCTCTGAATTCATGCAATACCCGGCAAAAATCTCTTCATACATATCCGCAATTCTTTGTGGAGTTCCCAAAAGACCTTCACGGTCAGGGTTTTCTCCCAGTTGCACTATGAGCTCCCTAACGAGTTTTTCTATCTTTCTCTTGTTAAGTGAAGTTTTTTTCATGTTTTTTCCCTTTATTTATCTAGCACCTATTTCTTTATGTAGCTGTGGTATAATCCTCACTTCGGGAAACATGGGCTGGACAATATCATAAGTATCTAGAAGCTTATTAACAGTTGGTTGGTCTACTCCATGACTAGGTTGAATAATAAAGCTTACAATGTCTGAAGGTCTTATTTTCTTTGAAATATTGTAAACCAAATTCTTGAAACTTTCAAGGTTTGTAGAATTGGTCACCACTATTTTAATGTAAGTGGTCTTGTTACTTTCGACAGCTAACTCCAAACATTTAATCTCGTTTAATACCAAACTATCATACACTTCATTTTCTACAACTTTAGAATCGTCAGTTTTGAATTCAATCTTGCATATGTCGATATATGGTAAAACTTTACTGAAAAGTTCTGAATCAAAGCATGATGATTCAATGTATGTTTTGAGGTTGGTTTGTTTTTTTATGAAATCAGCTAATTTGATTACGGCATCAGTTTGCAGCAATGGTTCTCCTCCGGTGAAATTCACTTTATATGTGAATGGTTGAAGTTCTCTAATAATGAGATCTTCAATTTCATCGATCTGGTACTCAGTTCCGCTATCTAGAGGTAATGCATACTTTGTATCACACCATCTGCATTTTAAATGACAACCCGAGAATCGGATAAACAATGTTTTCTTTCCGACGAATATCCCTTCTCCTTCTATGCTAGTAAATATCTCACTAACTCTAGCTCTTGCCTTATTTTCAGTTCTTTGCATAAATTGTTTTATCCTCTATACCTGCCTTACTAAATGCCATCTTCCTATTTATACACGATTCGCATTGTCCACATTGCACTACATCCTTATGTATTCTTTTACCATTTGTATAACAACTCCATGATTCAAATATTATATCGCCCAATAGTCTGTGACCTAATTTTAATAGCTCATATTTAGTAATTCCTTCCAGAGAAGGGGACCATATGGAAATTTTTCGTTTGCTTCCATTTTTGATTTTGTCCTCCTCACCTATGTTCAAAGCATTTGTTATGGATTGAATAAATTTTGGTCTGCAGTCGGGGTAATGAAAATCATCGGCGTGAGCACCTAGTACAACCAAATTTGCGTTAACACTAAATGCCCAAGCTGTGGCAATAGTTATAAAAACAGCATTTCTAATGGGCACTACAATACTATGATCGAATTTGGACGGAATTGAAAATTTGCTGCTAGTTAGTACGTTGGAATTACCGTATAATTCCTTCATAAAACTAATATCTACTGTACGGTATTCATCTGAATTCAAAGCCTTGGCAAGCTTTTTTGATTGAATTATTTCGCGTTTAGCCCTTTGACCATAAGAAAATGAAATTATTTTTATTGCATATTTTTTGTAATTCTTAACATATGCTGCAGCACAGAGAGAATCCAGTCCGCCACTCATTATACATATTGCAATCTTTTCATCTTTCATTTAATGCGTAAATACCTCCTACACCATATGATATTGCAACAAATAATCTTGAAAGTGTTAATACATGTTGATGAACTAAAACAGTCGCAAGTAAAACATCAACTAGAAACAAAACTGGAATCATTGTTATCGCAAGTATCCCAACAATAAATTGTTCTTGATTTTTGTACTCGTTATAATATTTAATCAAAAAATACGTCGAGATGTTACCAGTTCCAATTCCTAAGAGTATCAAATAGTGTGCAAAAGGATGGAATATAGGAATAGCCAAAAATGCTCCTGCCCAACTTAGACCGTTAATTATTTTTGCATGAAGAGGCCATCTTATGCTATTTTTCATTCTGTTTCTTATCGAACGAAACAGATTCTTGATTTTTGTAAACGTTATTCCCAATACAAAAACAAATACCAACATCCATGCAAGTAGTTGATAATAAATTGGAATATGCTGAGTTGTTAAGAATTCGTTAATTATAGTGCCTGTTAGAACTGCTAATGCGATACTGATAAACAGAAAGCCAAAAGCTCTAGATTCGATTCCTACATTTCCAGGCAATGGTCTATGAGCTTAACTTATTCTTTAATTTAAAGCATTTACAAAACATAAAATCAAGAGAGGAAGACTTCACAGGCCTGATATGAAATTTTAGTAGTTCGGACACTGAATTTTGATCAGTGCTGTCTTGATCCACACTTGGGACAGAATTTTGATGCTGTTTTGAGTGGATAATTACATTTATGACAGTTGGGCGAAGATTTAACCTGTCTGACTGCTGTAGTATCCTTAAACATATCTGTAACTGCCCCGCTAGGTTTGAATGATTCATCAGTATCCGGAAGGAAATCGGAATTACCGGATTGATTATTGACATCCTTGATATAGGTCAGCAATCGAGGTTCAGTCTTGTTTTTTCCAGGAACATTAACTTGATCTCCTAACCACAATGCAAATTTTTTTAATGTCATTTCAGGAGTCGAAAAAGTCAGGGAATGTGTTGACATGTACTCTTCAGTAGCAGCTCTCCCATTAAAGATCTCCATAATAAATTAAAACAAAATGGAGTTTTTAATTATTGCGAATTTCCACACTTGGGACAGAATTTAGCTGTAATAGGAATTGATGACTGGCATTTGACACAATTCTTTTTTGAATCCTGGTTAGCTTCAGGTTTAATGGTTATATCGACTGGCCTGAATTTTGGTTCATTTAGTTGATCAGGTTCGGGTAACAGATATTGAGCATTGTCTGATGGTTGGTTTCCACCGATACTACCGCCGCTGTCTACAAACGAATTGACCCCAAATCCAGAACCAGACGAAGGCTGTGCAATTCCTCCAGTTGGGCTTTTTAGTGATGAACCTTTATCCATTGCGGATTTCATTTCAAGTATTACTCTAATAGCTAGAAAATTTAGCGCAGAAAGAGATATCATGAATTTTCCTACTTTTCCGAAAAATTCTTTATCACCAATTTTTCCTTTTTTGTAAAGTTGAGCATCACCAATAAAAGATTCATAATGTTCTTGTGTCTCGTTTACCAATTGTTTTAATTTCTCACTTAAACCTCCAAGCGTATCAACGCCAAATGACATGCTTAGTGATTTAGCTACGCAGTTTAATAAAAGTTTGAATCTAATAAAAAAATTAAAAATACTCAAATTGGAAACATGTAATTAAGCGTTTGATTAATTCAAATAACCCCTGAATATTATACTTTTTGACAAGCATGAAAACCGATGGAGGGGTGGTCTAGACTGGTTATGATACCTGCCTTACACGCAGGTGGTCATGGGTTCAAATCCCATCCCCTCCATACTGATAACGATAAATGCAAAAAGTACTGTAAATCATCACTGCTTAACAAATGACACTAATTTCTAGTAAACTGATATACATTGGTGTCATATCTGTTATCATAATAGCTGTCGCTTCATATGGATTATTTTTTTATTTTCAGAGAGTCAATGAAACAAGTATCAGAGAAAGCATATTCGAACAGGAACTGGAGAGGCAAATAAATTCTACGAAATCAGTTTCACAACATGTTGGATCAGATCTACGATTGGTTACCTCTATGCTTCAAGACCTGGCTGATTCATTATATATCCAGAATGAAATGTTATCAGGAGATAATGTTAACAACTTACTTGAAGAAAAATTTAACCAGCTTAATTCTGTCACAAAAGTTGATAGTCTTTTAATTACAGATAATGAAGGCATTATAACTACTCATAAAGCTTCAGCAGGAATGAAGACATTTGTAAACATAGATATTTCATCTAATGATTATATGAAGCAAACAATGAATAGCCTTCAACCAGTATACTCTAATGGATTTACAGGAATCGATGGCAAGTATAGAATAGTGATAACGCATCCTATAACAAGCGTGAAGGATGGTCATTATATTGGAACGGTTGTGGCGAATTTACCTACCATTGAATTTTTCAAGAATTACGGAAATGTTAACGATATAAACTCACAATTTTTAGTCGCATTTGATAGAAACGGAAATCTTTTGGCCGTAGGTGCAAGTGGTGATCTAGTAGGGAAAAATTTCTTTGGCAATGAAACACAACAATTTATCAATTACAATAAGGTACTGAATAATTTGACACAATATTTGCTGGCCGGGAATGCTGGGCATGCAATGTATGACTATGGAAAAGGTGAGAGATTAAATACGCAGTCGCCGATATTAGTTGGAACACAACCTGTATATTTCATTCAAGTGGTAACACCAACCGATCGAATATATCTGAAAATAAATTCGGTTCTTTTTACAGAAGGTATAAAGATGTTCTCCTTGCTTACTGGAACTACTGCTGCAATAATATTTCTGGTCTTTTTATTAAGAAAATGGTATAGCATATTGGAGAATGAAGTCGCAAAACGAACTCGCGACCTTAACGAATCCAATTACAAATTGATGAAAGCAAATGAATCATTAAAGATTAAGGATGAGGCCCAAAATCAATTCATTAATGTTGCTGCTCATGAACTTCGGACCCCTATTCAACCCATCCTCAATGCAATTTATCTCCTGCAATCTGCAGATTTGAGTACAGCTAAAAAAAATCAATATATAGATATCATAAAGAGAAACACAGAAAAGTTAGGAAGGCTTGCTGAGGATATACTTGATGTTACCAGAATAGAGAGTAATACTCTGAAATTGATGAAGGAACGAGTAAATTTGTATGATCTAATATCAAATATTGTTGAAGAATATAAGAAAAATATTCAATTAATTCACAAAGATCTTGTGGTAAATTATGAAAGTCCGGACAGGACAATTTTTATTACAGGAGACAGGTTAAGACTAAATCAGGTATTACTGAACCTTCTTGACAATGCGGGGAAATTTACCAAAAAAGGATCAATTAAAGTTACAACTGCAATCATGTCAAACAAAGTTCAAGTTACTGTAAAAGATACTGGAGTTGGAATACACCCTGAAATATTTCCCAAGTTATTTTCCAAGTTTGTAACAAAATCCGACAGGGGAACTGGGCTGGGCTTGTTTATTTCAAAAAACATTATCGAAGCACATGGCGGAAAAATATGGGCAGAAAGTAATTCTCAGCAAGAAGGAGCTACCTTCACCTTTACACTACCGCTTATAGATGAGGAGAATGTAGAACATCAAGAGGAAAATGATGAAAAAAATGATTAGTATGGGATATTTGCGGATCCAAAGAATATTGTTTTGCATTTCGATTGTTGTTTTGCTTGGTTGGCTTGTAGCCATTTGTCATTGTTATATTCTTCAAGAGGGATATGCACAGGAACAGAATCAATCGAGTACAATTATAGATGATAAATCTTTTAGGGTAGCTTATTTAACTGATGGTCTCTTTAGCGATGCCGGTTGGGGAGCATTTGCTTACAACGCTGGACAAGAAATAATCTCTAAATATGGTTATGAAGTTACTTTCTTAGATAACGTATCAATATCCAACATAGAAACAACTCTCAAGGATTATGCAGAAGGGGATTACGATATTATCATAGCTCAAGGATACGAATGGGGAGATTCCGTTATTCAGATCGCTAAGAAGTACCCCGACATAAAATTTATTGTATTCACTGGATTAGTAAAATCTGAAAATGTGGCTTCAATTTTCCCAAAACAACAGGAAGCCACGTATCTTCTAGGAGCACTTGCAGGTATGCTTTCAAAAAACCATACTATTGGATTTATCGGAGGAGATGAGAAATATCCCAACCTAAAGAGGATGTACGAAGGTTACAAACAGGGTGCTTTGGATGTCAATTTTACTACCAGGGTACTTGTGACTTACCTGGATGATTGGGATAATGAATCTAAGGGAAAGGCTGCTGCATTGTCTCAGATTGAACAAGGTGCAGATTTTATATTGCATGTAGCTGATACGGCTGGACAAGGTGTTATCCATGCAGCAAAAGAGAAAGGTATCTATGCATTTGGTGCTGTGTCAGACCAGAATAAATTGGCGCCTGATACTGTAGTGACGTCATTTGTTATGGATCCGGTAAAGGCCTATGACTATGTATTCAAAATGATACGTATGAATAACTTTACAGGAATGATTTATACTCCTGGATTAGAATCGACAAAGAATTCAACCACCGAAGATGGAATTCTATACATTGCTCCGTTCCATGGTTTTGAAAACAAGATACCTAAAGATATTCAAGATAAATTCCTGAAATTGAGTCAGGATATCAGGAATAAGAAAATCATAGTTTCAGAATGACTTTCTGATTGGGTCATCTAAACTAAGACATCAAACTCAATTCATGCTGCTATATCATACGTCTGCATACATGGTAAATTCATGCGGGTGAGGACGTACAGCCAGTTCCATATGTTGTTTTGCTGCATCGTCAATTATCCGTTCGATAACATGTTTACCAAATATTGGTTTCAAGAAATCAGAGTCGGATTTTAATTCCTCAATTGATTCTCTCAAACTCGCCGGCAACTGTTTGATTTTATGTTTTTCTCTGTCAGCATCAGTCATCTTGAATATATCTGCATCAACATGATCCTCTATCTTAGGATCATTTGCTTCAATTCTCTTTTTAATTCCACTAAGGCCAGCTGCAACAATCGCAGAAAAAGCCAAGTACGGATTACATGAAGGATCTGGTGCTCTAAATTCTATTCTTTTGAGGTGTGCAAATTTTTCACCCTTATAATGTGCGGGGATTCTGATTATTGCCGACCTGTTACCCGTACTCCAGGCAATATAAACTGGTGCTTCGTATCCGGGTATCAACCTTCTGTAAGAATTCGTAGTTGGCGCTACAATTGCTGCAAGAGCCTTTGCGTGATCTAGTATACCGCCAATGAAATACCTTGCGGTTTGTGATAACTCTGCATATTTGTCATTTGGATCATAGAATAGATTTTTTCCTTTATTCCAGAGACTAACATTAACATGCATTCCTGAGCCGTTATCCAATGCAATTGGTTTGGGCATCATTGTTGCAATCATGTTATGCTTTTTTGCAATATTCTTGACAATGTACTTGTAACTTTGGACAGAATCGGCAGTATTAACAAGACTATCGTAACGAATGTCTATTTCACATTGTCCAGCAGTCGCAACTTCATGATGATGAGCATCGCATATTATTCCGAAATTCGAACTGAGAACATCTACGCATTCATGCCTATAGTCCATAAGAGTATCTCCGGGTGGACTTGGAAGATATCCTTCTCTTAACCTGAGAGTATAACCAACGTTTTCTGTTGACCAAGGTGCTTCACGGGAGGTTATTTCATAGCTTTGACTATGAAATGAGGTCAATGTATTTACTTGCAATTTATCAAAGACAAAGAATTCAACCTCAGGTCCCCAGTATGAGATATCATAACCATTTTCCTTGACGTACTTTTCTGCATTTTTGGCTATCCCTCGTGGATCCGCCAGGTAGGGTTCTCTTCTTTCGCCGCCCGATTGAATGTCGCATATCAACCTTGCAGTGGGATACTTTTCTATCCATGGAATAAAGGCATATGTGGAAGGATCAGGTCTAATGATTAAATCCGATTCATGAATCTCCGTAAATCCTTTAATTGAGGAACCATCAAGTTTTGGCAGGCCGTCCTTAAAGTCTTCCTTCCTTAACATATTAGCTGCCACGGTAGTGTGATGAAACCTTCCGAATAATCCAGTAAATTGTAAATCAACAAATTTTATCCCTTCTTCCTTGATTTTAAGCAAAACATCGTCGCTGGTATACGTCAGAGGCTCAAATTCTCCATTGACAATTTTATAAGGCAATCAGAACCGATTATATTTTTCTCATAATTAAGTTTTAAACTAGAAAGTATGACTTGCCTTGAGAGACTTAGTTTAGTGACTTTTTTCATTGTTAGAAAATTTATTAGATTAGAATTTTAATAGACTGGTATTTAAGCCGAAAAGGTGTTCACAAACACATGTATGTCTAAAAGAATTGATTATGAAAAAAGAAGCTCCTGATATTCAAAGGGAAGTAGATATACATGGATCTGAATAATGTTCACATAATATAATAATTATAATAATACGCACCGATGGGATTTTTTGTCCAATCGAATTCTATGAACTCCCATCGGCGGTTGATGGTGTTATGTGTTCGTTGGTGTTAATTATCTATGATCAACAAATCATAAATAAATTCGAACCTGGCGGACGTATAAATCGATACAACCTGAAAGTTGTAACCGTAGGATGGATCATAAAAAAATTAGGTTTTTGAATGACGATTAAACAAACATGCATTTTTTATGTTTCTGTCATTCCTTGTTTACGATATTTTTCACGTTCCTCAGGGCTGTCAGTTCCAGTTCGGCCTTGACTAGCAATGCCTGTGTCTTCATCTCTTATGACGGCGGTGGGTTCATGTCCTGCAATATCTTCAGGATTCATCGGTTCTTTCCCCCTGATTCAAAGTCTTTTTTTGATTTGTCGAATTCAGTCATTAACATATTCCTTAGCAATAAATTATTTAATAATTCAAATCTGATGGAAGGAATTCTTAATCCCGAAGAAGGTTGCATTCTTCTTTCCTCCCATTAGTCAGTTGAGACTCTACATATATTCGCAAAAAGATAATAAAAAATTTACTTTATGGATATCAGAGAATCAGCTAGTTTACTTCAATCAATAACTTTCATCGAATTCTTCAATATTTTCCTCTCTCGCCTAGAGATCGCCTTCAAATTCCTTTTGTTCCTCTATGCCCTTGGAAGGAAGATCGGCCTCACTAGCAGAATTACATACGGGACATTTGAATTCTGTTATCTATCCTTCGAGCTCTGAAGGGAATTCTTTTTTGAAAATCTCTTCGCATTTTGGACATGCTAAGGTTGCTTGAATGTTCTCGCTGCTGAACTTGTGTGACTGCAATAGGTAAAGGGTCTTTGTCATTCTTCTTATTCTATGAATAATAAAATATTAAAAAGTTAAAACCGATGGGATAATTTGTTCAAAGCCCACCAACACGTGCGTGTTCTTGGCACTTGCCGACACTTGTAAGGCACTGGCCAACATATTATAAAATAATTGAAATCTCATGGGAGGTTGTTTTACCGAATTATGCAGCAGATAAACCAATTCTCCCATCAGTTTGATAAGGAACGCAATACTTTGAAGCGACAGATAATAAATAATTTTGTCTGACAGGAGGGAACAATTGTAAACGTAGCTGTTTACAAGTATCCCACGACACTAGCAGAAACAGCCCTCCCATCAGTGAATCCGTTATATTATTTTCGTAAAAATATTATAGAAAATTCTCTTTAAACTTCTAATAGGGATAATGAAAGGATCGGATCGATAATATAATAAATTATTTTGTGTTTAGATGCGTTTGGAATCGAAGACTGACTTATGCATGTGTGGCCATGATAGGGAAGACCATAGGCACTTGTTAGGAACGGAAATAAAATATCCGTGTCTAAAATGTAGATGTCCGGATTTCAGCGCAAGATAGTTTTTCGGTATAAAGTGGATTTTATTTGTGGTAGAAAATAGATGTGTTATAGGGAGGGAAAACCACCTAATTGAGCGGGTAAAATTTAAAAGTGGTGACGTCATAAATTAACAAAATTTCGTACTTTGTAGGTTTTGGTATAAATGTTAATAACTCAACTGGTATTTAAATAGAAATTACCAAAAAGGTAGAAATTATTGGCGGA
>JAICFW010000083.1 GCA_025923455.1 Nitrososphaeraceae archaeon
GTCCAATATTTCCCAACTAGTGTGAAATTCTAAATGATCACACCGGACCCGAACGTCTAGCATTTCATGTGTGTCCACTAATTTTGAGTTAATACTGAATGGGAAGGGATAATCCTCATCTTGAACTCATACCTAATTTCCCCAGCAATTAAAGACGATCAATCTATGTCCAGAAAATTATATGCTGGTTGCCTGAAGCCTTCTACATGCAAGGTTCAAATCCCTTGAGTCTGTCTTTGGATTTAATTTGAAATATTAAATAACGAATAATAGATAGAATATTGAATAAAGTCGAAATACTAAACACGATGAGTTTATTTCGTTCATACGCTCCCTTTAGTCTCTATGTGAAGAACTAGAATCAACGGTTTAAAACGGAATCTAAAGCCTTAAATCATGTTTTAAAGCATCTTTTTATGGTAACTATCATCAATGCTTAAGGATTTTATTTCAGGGTCCCAAGATTTTACATTTACTAAGAAAAAAATTAATACAAACAAGAACCCTTTCGAAATTTTTAAGCAGATTTACATGAATTATGAAAATGTATTCATTCTGGAGTCTTTAACTGGACCAAAGGAACTTTCAGAATTTTCAGTAATAGGATTTGACCCCGAATTTACTGTTAAATGTGATAAAGGAAAATTTCAGATTTATAGGAAGGGGAAAATAATTTCCGAAAAGAAGGTAAAGGATCCACTTGCTGAATTAAGAAGAATACTGCCTATAGTTAATGACAAAAAACTGAGGTATATAGGAGGCGCAGTGGGATATGTAAGCTATGATGCAATCAGATTCTGGGAACAGTTACCATCAAAAAGAGCAATTAATTTGTTTCCACTTATGGAATTCGGAATCTTTACTGATGGTCTGATTCATGATAGGAAAGATAAAGCGACTTATTATTTCCACATTGGTAAAAAATCGAGACTTGCTGAATTAGAAAAGCTCTTAAATTTCAAACCGAAATATTTAGAAAATTCCTTCTATTTCTCAAAGCCAATATCAGAAACATCTAAGAGTCATTTTGTTTCTAAAGTGAAAAAGGCAAAGGATTATTTATATGAAGGTGAAGTCTTTCAGGTAGTAATATCCAGAAAGTTCATTTTTGAGGTCCATGGAGATCCCATTATTCTTTATGAGAATTTAAGGAAATTGAACCCATCACCCTACATGTATTTCTTTAAACGCAAAAAGAGATTTATTATAGGTTCAAGCCCCGAAATGCTTCTTAGAGTAATAAATGACAAAATTGAAACATTTCCTATTGCAGGAACAAGACCAATTACAAATAAAGAGAGCGAAAATAGAAGGTTAGCGAAGGAACTATTAAGAGACAAGAAGGAGCTGGCAGAACACACTATGTTAGTGGATTTAGCAAGAAACGATCTGGGAAGAGTATGCAAATTTGGATCAGTTCAACCAAAAGAGTTGATGATAGTTAAAAGATTCAGTCATGTTCAACATATTGTATCTCATATTACGGGTGATCTCTATAGTAAATATGATTGCTTTGACGCATTTAGATCTTTATTCCCTGCAGGAACGGTTTCTGGAGCGCCTAAAGTGAGAGCAATGGAAGTAATCTCCGAGTTAGAAGAATCGTCCAGAGGTCCATATGCCGGCGCATTGGGGTATTTTTCATTTAACAGATGTTGTGATTTTGCTATAATTATAAGATCGTTATTCATAAACGGAAACAATGCATTTATTCAGGCTGGTGCAGGAATAGTGATGGATTCTATTCCAAAGAATGAATATCTCGAAACTCAGCATAAAGCCGGTGCATTGTTTTCTGCCATGAAAGCAACTAGAAAGCAGATGAAATAATTACTGCGAAGGTAAATTCATCTTATTTGTTCTATTCATATGATGCACATTAGACTCAATTATACTTCCCTAAGTTTAGTGTTATCAAATGGTTTTGAATTTAACCAGTTGTATCTAAAATAGTCCAAACACCATTCATGAAACAATACGTTGTTCTCTTTGAGGAAATTATTAGAAAATGCTCCGTTCATATCAGTCTCGCCCTTAATGTTTGGAAACATCACGAGTGCCTTTTTTTCATTCAATACCACAGATATCTTTACTTCTTCTATCATTTTTCTCTCAACTAATCCGTTCTTTAATAATTCTGAAAAATTAATTTCGTTTAGAAAAACTTTACCTTTTTTTGGTACAACAGCATTTTTTGGCAATATGTAGTTAAACTTGATTTTCCGTTCCGTTACTATCTTCGCAGCTACTTCCATAAGGTCAAGAGGAACTTGCGGAATCATACCATAAATATACTCCTCAGAATATCGATACATTTCTTTGATTTCCTCCATTACCGCAACAAAGCCTTGGATATACCCACTATTATCCAATGATCCAATCCTTTGAACAAACTTCATAGGAAGATCTGCAAAATAATGATCTGAAAAATAGTTCTTGTTTTTTGAAAGAAAATTAATGGATGGAATCTGAGTCATAATGGTATTCCCAAATGTCGTTAAAGAATACGAACCACTGGAGTCTTTGCTTACAATACCTGCTTCCATGAGTCTATTAAAGTTTCTATGCGCCTCTTGCATGGTTATCCCCAGATGCTTTGCGATTAAAGTCAAGTTCATACTCGAAGTTTTTAGCGCATTTATTATCTGGAGTCGTTGAGAATTAGATAATTCTATGAATGTTTTTTCAGAGTCTTCAAAAACAGACGCGGCATCTTCCATGCCTATTACAATTGTATTCATGTTTATAAGTTAATTTTCGAATTCACGCAACTTCGTGAGAGAATCAAGGGTGCTTTATTTATAATACGAGTTATAGAATCTTAGTAATCTATATGTGGAGTTACTCTAGAGCTGGTGTAGATATCGGGAAAATACGTAGAATACAACATGATATTGGTAAACTGGTTTCAACAACTCATTCCAATATTGAAAATAAGAACTGGAGCATATGGACTGGTTTTGGACATTACGCAGGATTGCTTGAATTTCAGTCTAAAGTTTTTGCCTTACACACCGATGGAGTTGGAACCAAAATCATTATTGCACAACTGATGAAAAAATTTGATACACTGGGTATTGATTGTGTGGCCATGAACGTAAATGATGTGATATGTCTTGGAGCCGTGCCGATTGGTTTCTTGGATTATATTGCATTAAAAAAACCTGATAGTTGCCTTGTAAGAGAGCTGATGAAAGGATTAGTGAAAGGTGCGAAAGAATCTCATGTAGCAATAGTAGGAGGTGAAACTGCAGTACTTCCAGATCTTCTTAATGAAAAAGAAGAAAATACGTTTGATCTAGTAGGTTCTGTATTTGGAGTAACTGACAAGAAGTCATTAGTGATGGGTAACAAAATATCTCACGGTGACATAATAATTGGACTAGAAAGTAACGGTCTGCATTCAAATGGTTATTCGCTTGCTCGCAAGGTATTACTTCCGAAATACAAATTAAAGAATTCTCACAAGTTTCTTGAACGCTCTATAGGTGAAGAACTGTTGAAACCAACTAGAATTTACGTTAAACCGATACTTGAGATACTCAAAAAATTAGATTCTATTCACGGACTTGCTCATATAACTGGAGGTTCATTTGCCAAGCTATCAAGACTAAATAACAAAATCAACTATTACTTGAACAATCTTCCACAGCAAGAAAATATTTTCAGTCTTATTCAACAGGCGGGGAAGATATCCCACAGGGAAATGTATTCCACTTTTAACATGGGTATTGGATTCTGTATTATTGTTTCAAAAACAGACCTTGATAATGTGGGGAAAATTTTAGAAAAATACAAAGTAAAGTATCATCAAATAGGACATATCACCAAAGGGAACGGTGCAGTGTCTGTGGAAAGAGATGGAAGAAAATTCGTCCTTACTGACTGATAATTATTGGATATTACGTTCCATTCAATTAACAAGTATGTTTAGTTTGTGTTTATTGCCACAAAGAATCCTAGGATGCGATACCCGAACCTATCAATCGCCATCTATCTGCAATTCTTCTGCTTATTGCCACTCTATTGTTGCTGACCATGCAGACTGGTTTCTTTAGCTTAATTTCTACGGTCTGATTCTTTACATGAGTAACTGAACCAAGAGTAGCTGCAGTTCCAATATTGAGACGCAATGATTCTTTCACTTTAATGGGGTCGACTTTGACAAGCTCTTGCGTTCCTACCGCAGTTTCAAAAAGGTTTAGCTCTATGGTAACGTCATAAATGTCAGGAGGAAGAGAGCTAGGCAGTCCTACCAACGAACCTATCAATGAATCGCTCTTAACCAGATATGGGTCCAGCATCGTTCCGAGAGCTACCAAACCTCCCGGTTTTACAACTTGAACAATTCCTGCTCCTGTACCTAGTGATGAAATTTTTGACATTATGGGCTCATATTTTCCTTTCTTTTCATCATATAACCCTGGTCGAATTTCGATTTCGTCTCCTGTCTCAAAATCTCCTTGGATTAATGATCCTCCGATTACTCCTCCTTTGACTTCACTTATTGGTAAACCGGGTTTGTTAATGTCAAACGATCTCAGAACATGCATTAGTGGTTCAGAATTTTTTGATCTTTCCGGAGTCTTGATATTAGTTTGGATTGCCTCTATCAAAGCATCAATATTCAATTTGTGCTGCGCAGACACTGGTATGATTGGAGCCGTATCAGCTACACTTCCTTTGACAAAATTCTTTATTTGTTTATAATTCTCTATTGTTTCTTCATAAGATACCAAATCGACTTTATTTTGGACCAACACGATTTGTTTTATACCAAGTGTTTGAAGAGCTAACAAATGTTCTCTTGTTTGTGGTTGTGGTACCTTTTCGTTTGCAGCTGTCACCAAAATTGCACCATCCATCAATGCAGCTCCAGAGAGCATGTTTGCCATTAAACTTTCATGACCAGGAGAGTCTACAAAACTAACTACCCGTTCAAATTCTGATTTCTGTCCACAATTCTTGCACTCAGGTTGAGTAGAGTAGCAGATTGGTGAAGGGCAGTTCTTACATTTGTAAAAAGCAGCATCAGCATATCCAACTTTAATCGTAATTCCTCTTCTTAATTCTTCACTATGTCCACTGGTCCAAACACCAGTTATTGATTCTACCAGAGTGGTTTTTCCATGATCTACGTGTCCAGAAGTTCCTATATTGACACATGGTTGATAACCATATTGTTTAACATACCATTCTGGCAGAGTTTCTTTCCAATGCAATAGGTATAGTGGAATTTTACAGAGATATTAATTTAATTATAATGATAAAAGCTTAAAATAATATCGATTATATTGCTGTCGCTTATTCCTCAGTCTTACTAGGTTCCTCAGTCTTGGCCTCTGCAGTAAGAGGTAAGTTTCCATCAGTGAGTAAACAATTTATCTGATATATTTCCTCAGTAATCATATTTCCCCTGACCAATTTTCTTTTTCTAATACCTTCGCGATCATCTCTCATTCCTGAGCCTTTTGACAATAAGACGTATTTTTTTACACCACCATGGACGTCACTTCTAATTGGAGTTCCAGATTTATCACTACCCCCTCTAAGTTGGATCTTACCAGAAGGTATACCAACTACTGAAGAGTCAATAATTTCTCCTACTCGTAGACCGACTAGGGGTTGAGCGTCTTTATCCTTTAGTTCTTTGCTAATGCTTTTACCTTTCTTATCGGAGACTATTATCTTAAACTGAGTCAATATGCAATGAACCTGCATTACAGCGTTAATTAATCTTTACGACCTGAATTGACTTAAATGCTTTAATAAATGGTAATATGAAAAATGTGTAGTGCAAAGCGAAGATAAGAAAGTCGAAAAAGAAAGGATCTGTATGAGGTGTGGATTCAAAATGTTTAGCATTCAAAGCTGCCATCTCAGATGTGAAAATTGTGGATCGGAGTTAACGTGTTCTGATAAAGGACTGTTTTGGTAAAATTAGTGAATTTATTTTAAACAATTCATGAAATCCCCTTTCACTTAATTTCCGATTGAAATGTTAAGAAACTGACTGCCGATTCAATATCATCCTTCAAACGTTACCCTTAAACTGAAAATTATCGGCCAGATTTATTGCATTTGTTTTCATTTTCTCTATATAATTTTCATAACTATCAGAATATCCACATTTTTTGCACTTTATGGTTGTCATATCATCACTTAGTTGTGCTCTGTCATTGCATTCGGGACACTTTGCATCCAGCAATCCAACATAAAATAACCTTCGCTTATTATTATGTTTTAAGTGATTGTGTCTGTGTATTTGATTGTGTCAATAATGGAGTTGCCTTTATAACTATGATCTCGGAATTAGGATTATTTTTGTTGAGTTTTTCAAAATCAGATCTGGAACAGGAAACAACAATGAGCTTTTTTTCACTCGAGTAGAAATCAAACATAGAATCTTGCCTTTCCACATCCCCTACGTAATCTCTTAATCTTGATTCTAATCTGGATAAAATTTCTAATCTATCACCTCTCATTTCATTTGGATCAAAGGTCCATGAAATTATCGCCTTTGTTTTGCTAGCTTTTAATTCATTTTTCTTGAGAATAATCTTGATTTGTTCCGTCAAATGCTTTATGTAATTTTCAACAGTAGCTATATTGCCTTTGAGTAAAAGTGTGAGGGGTGAAATTCCAGTTAAGGATGATAGAATAGTATTCAGATCAAATAAACCACTCACAAGGTCGTCAAGATACATATCATCAAATGATAGACTTTCTATCATTTGAGATTGAAATGTACTATCGGCAAATTTACAAATTTCAAAAATTGGTGACATCAAACCATAATGTCTTAGAACTCTTATGCAGTAGATATATTCCGCCGATTCAATATCTACTACCTTCATTGTTTTTTCAGGATGAAGTTCACTTAGCATACTTTCAAGGTTTGCATTCATTTCAGACCGTGTTCCAATAATTGATTCAAAAACAGTTGGGGAAATGGAACTAATTGGTAGATAATGATAGAAAATATTTTTTCCAACACTAAGACCGGTTCTGTGTTCAATCAAAGTTATGTTTTCATTATTTACGCCAAAACCTGTAGGAACTGTGTAAATAATAGAGCTATCTTTGTTCACGTGATTTATTACATCTTGAAATTTAGATCCAATGTGATTCTTTGCATCGGGCCAAGATTTTCTAATTCTTGGGGTAAAGAAAATAAAAGACGCATTATTGATAGCAACGTCAAAAGGCTCAAAATCTAAAAGAGTTTCGTCCTGAATAAATGAAGTTACACTAGTATATGTCTTGGCTATATCGGGTTTAAGTGTAATTGCCATTCCTGATGAGTCATCGATAATTGAGACAGGTATACCTTTATTGGAAATATGTGATGCGATTTTGTATCCCTCTGTACTTAGACCATATACCGCTACCTTCAATGAACTAGCACTCACTGGTATTTCCAATCCCTATCAGCATATTTTTGTTCCTGCACCAAAATTAATTTGGTTGAAGAAAAGTTTTTTCCATGAGTCTGCTTATACATGGTGCGTGAGAATCTGGTTTGATGTTTTAACCCCAAAGCAAGTCATGTTTTTCAAACATTCTATAGATCTTCTCAAAGAAAAGGATCATGAACTCCTCTGTACAGGAAGAAATTATCGGGAATGTGTGATATTATCCAAACTAAAAAAATTAGATCTTAAAATAGTTGGAAAATTCGGCGGTTCATCAAAATATGACAAGCTTAGAGCAAGTTCTAGCAGAATTTTTGATCTAGCTAGAAAGATAAACGACTTTGGACCCGAATTATGTGTCAGTTTTTCATCGCCGGAAGCAGCACGAGTAGCATTTGGTTTGGGAATACCTCATATTACGTTTAGTGATTCCCCTCATGCCCGTGCAGTTCAGAGGTTGACTATCCCATTTGTTGACTATCTTTTATGCCCATGGATTATCCCATATTCTGCCTGGAAAAACATGGGAATTTCAAAGAATCAGATAATCCGGTATCGTGCTCTTGATCCAGTCGCTTGGATTAGAGATGAAACGAAGTCAAAGATAAATGAAAAAGAATTAAAGAGTAAATATCGTCTTTCAAAAAATAATACCATCGTCATCAGACCCGAAGAAAGTAAAGCATCCTATTTGATTGACAAGCATAGCAATGTCGATAGAATATTGGGATCAATAGTCGAAAACTTTCACAATACTTCAAACATTTTGGTATTGGGTAGATATGAAGATCAAATAAATCACCTTAGAGAAAAATATGGTGATAGGATAACGGTCCTGGAAAATGTAGTTGACGGATTGGAGCTAATATCTCTGGCAGATGTGTTTGTTGGTGGGGGCGGTACGATGACTGCCGAGTCTGCACTTCTTGGAAAACCAACCATCTCTATTTCTCCAATCAAATTCTATGTTGACGACTATCTGGTCAAGATGGGTTTGATTCGCAAAATCGCAAATACATGGCAAATTGTAAAGATATTAGATAAGATGCAATTTGACAATAAATTTAAGGTAGGACAAAAAATTCGAGCAAAACGAATACTTAACCAAATGGAAGATCCGGCAGACAAGTTGATGAAAATCATTGATAGATTCGTAGCTTTATAAATCAGATGTTCGATAAAAAAATGTCCGGCAGCCCGGTAGAGAATTTCAAATTCGCTGAATGTAGTGGCCAAGCATAGAGGCCTTTGGAGCCTTTGACCCCAGTTCGAATCTGGGCCGGGCTAATGATTCTCTTCTTCTATTATGAGGAATAATTTGACAGATTGGATCCATTTTTTGGGTAGAAAAATTGAACGTTCCTAACATACCAGCAAACAAATTTGAATGTCCCAAGTACTGTAAATCATTCCTTATGAGTAATGGTTGGAAATCAAATAGTCATTGTCACAAACTTTACCTTTTACGGGACAAAATTGACATTCAGGCACTATATTCTTTTGTAGTATCAATAAGGTCGTTAATATTTGAAAATAGCTGTAAAAATCTTAATCCTTTTTCAGTAATTTTATAAAGATGTTCTTCTGCTTCATGTTTTAACAAACCATTTTCTAGCATTATGGATAGATATTTTTTGAGTTGATAATGAGAGAGAAAGGATTTGTACATTATAGTGGTTATGCCCACTCCCTTTGGATCATTTGCAGATTGTAAAATTGAGGCAAAAATATCCGTTCTACTTCTGTATTTCATTCTTAATGCTTTTATAAATACACAATCAATTTTAATATGTCTTGTGGACGTCAGAATACGCATAAGTAAAATCCCGCACAGATCGGCAAAAAGTAATAAGGAAACAAAATTATTATTCTTCAGAATTGGAAGACACTCAAATCAGATACAAAATAACCCAACTCTCAGATAATGGTATTAACATTACACTGTCTCTAATTGAAGATATAGAGCTCGAAGCAGTATCACAACAGCAATTAATGTTAGAGGCTATTGATAGGTCGATATCAGACGAAGAAGTAAAGAAGCAGATAAGGCCTATACTAGAGGCTATCCTCCGTTCTCAACCACAAACGGTTATCAAGACTTATCCAAAAACAGTTATTCAGATTAATATGCCGAGAAAAAAGTATCAAAATATAGGAAGCCCCGGTGTAGGAAACAGAATCTTGATCGATATCAAAAGAGATTCAAAATGAATTTAAAATGAATTGAGGCTATTGTCAGGTGATCTCTTTTCCTTGAATCTGCATTGACGTCCATAAGTTTGATAGTATGATAAATAAGGAATTATTGCAAATAAGTAAAACTACACAGAGTACATTATTCCGCCCGACACTATAGGAACCGAGTCGACATTTGCAATTTCTTTTACTCTAGCTATCAATGCGTTAAACCAGAGACTATCAATCCCTTGACTCCAGATTGTTATCTTTTTGTAGTCTCTTTTGACGCCGTCATTAAAGAAGCCATTGCAATCTTCCACAGTGATATTGTTGTACTTTTGACTTATCTCGTCAATCAATTGTTGTGCCTGATTTACCAGGTAAACTATGGTTAGCGTTGGAAAAGGAATAGTGTTCGAAGATGTTGAGGAAATATCTTCCGCCATTCTAATTCAAGTAATTATTAAGATCAATATCTTGTTTTCGTAGATTTGCTGACCGTATTGGGCCGAAATGTAGCTATTAACATAGAGGTATGATATCAAGACATAAACACTGATATATTTCTGGGTTGCAAGATCTTGTTCCATGAACGACGTCGAATTCTTGAATCGACTGCTGATGCAGCCCTGCTTTGAGGTTTTCGGGACTTGTCGAAAAGTCAGGACATCTAAACGCAAGTGTGATTCGAGAGGGAATTAGTGAACATCTTAAAGGCAGAAATCCAGAGATAAGCTATTCGCAACCGGCCTACATTGTTGACCTTAGAAAAATGTTTGAAAATGAGTTGGGCACTCTTAATTCAGTCATTTACATTTATGACAAGGTGATTATGACTAATCCACACTACTACATTTTATCCGTAAGCGTTCATTTCACTTTCAGTGTCTTGAGTCTTTATTTTTGTTATCTCTTTTTCAATTTTTTCTGCTTCCTGTAGAAGTAATGGAACATTACATGAGACACCAGGAACAAG
>JAICFW010000084.1 GCA_025923455.1 Nitrososphaeraceae archaeon
GAGGATCCACTTGATAATTATGAACCAAAATTGATCAAGAGTACCAAATTGAGTAAAGATGGTAATATTGAACCAGGAATGATTAAGGTTTCAGGAGGATTATATGAACTTGGATTCTCAGGAAATGATTTTTGTTATGACAACGAAATTCCAGAGCATAAAACGTATCTTAATCCATTTGAAATTGACAAATATCCTGTGACAAATAATCAATATCTTGAATTCATAGATGCGGGAGGATATCACGATTACAATTTTTGGTTATCTGACGGATGGGATCTTGTAAGGGAAAGACAATGGGATGCACCGCTATATTGGCAAAAGATCGATGGCGAATGGTATAAGAAGGATTTTAGAGGACTAAATAAACTTCCACCCAATGAACCTGTTACAAACGTTAGTTATTACGAAGCAGATGCATACTCCAAGTGGGTGGGAAAGAGATTACCGACTGAGGCCGAGTGGGAAAAAGCTGCGAGCTGGGATGAAGATTTGAAAAGAAAGAGGTTGTATCCATGGGGCGACAGGCTACCATCCGACATTACTTCAAATTTACTAGAATCATGGAAATGGGCACCGTCTCCAATTGGATCATATCCGGAAGGAAAGAGCCATTACGGGTGTTACCAGATGTTAGGAGATGTCTGGGAATGGACCTCTTCTGAATACACACTTTATCCTGGATTTAGATCAAAATTCTCAGAATATACAGACAAGTGGGCTATTAACCAGAAAGTATTGCGTGGCGGATCATTCGCGACACCACGTTCACAAATTCGAAACAGCTATAGAAATTATTTCAAGCCTTTTGAGAGAATTCCTTTTTCAGGTTTTCGCTGTGTTAGGGATCTTCTTTAACAATACTAGACAATACTGTTTGTTGGGATCCACAAAATTCCTAACTATTTGAAGTCCTGAAGTTCTTACCAACTTTTTAAATCTACCAAGTGAATATTTGTAGGAATTTTCTGTATGGATAGTTTCACCTTTTTTAAAATAGAATGTTTTTCCAATTGATCCTATTTTTACTTCCTGGTCCATCTTTGATATCAAGTGCATTTCAATTCTGTGTTTATTGGTGTTGTAGAATGACTTGTGTTCAAAATTTGATACATTAAATTCTCCATCAAGTTCTTCATTAATTCTTGACAAGACGTTAAGATTGAATTTTGCAGTTACGCCATTCTTATCATTATATGCCCTGTCCAAAATTGGTTTATCCTTTTCTAAATCGATTCCAATTAATAGTACATCATCATTTCTTACATATCTTACTATAGAACGCAGAAAAGCCAATGCCTCTTTGGGATCAAAATTTCCAATACTTGATCCTAAGAAAATTATGAATTTCCTCCTTGGAACATTCTTCTTGAATTTTATGAATTCATTTATCCTGACAAGTCCAGTAACATAGTCTGAACAAACACCGTAAATTTTCAAGTTCGCATATTCTCTAAACAAATCTGCAATTGATTTTTTCAGCATCTTCAAGGATACATCGATGGGGAAATAAGAAACACTCTTCAACCTGGCAAGTAAGGGTCCTAACAGAATTCTAGTTTTTAAGGAATTTCCGTTTCCCAATTCAACAAGGCTAATTTTATCTCCTCCTATTATTTTTAAAATCTCGTTTACGGAATTTTTCAAAATTTGAGATTCAGTTCGATTAAGATAATATTCAGGCTGTTGGCATATTTCTTCAAATAACTTGGATCCTTTTTTGTCATAGAAGAATTTAGGCGAAATATGTTTTTGTTTATCGCCCAATCCCCTTTCGACGTCTTTTGCAAATTCGTTATTTACTACGAATCTTTCACTGTTATGTATTAACAACTTTGAAACATACCTCCTGAAAAAATATGTATCATCATATAGGCATTCATATAATTCAATTTCTCAATTTAGATAAACTTGTGAAATGCTCCAACCCTGCTTTCAAGTCAATTTCATAATCAGTACTTTCAATTGTAGGCTCAAAAGAGATGTATTTTGAATATTTTATTTTTTTTAATCCCCGTACAACGGCATCAAAATCTATGTGAGCCAATCCGGGCATTTTCCTGTTGTTGTCGGATACATGAACGTGTTTCAATAGACTGCTCGAAGCTACAATGGTATCATAGAGAGAGTCTTCTTCTATGTTCATGTGAAAAGTATCTAGCATTATCCCTAAATTTTCATGGTTTACTTGATTAACGATGTACTTTGCATCTTCAGAATTAGTGCAAATAGGAGTGCTATAACGATTCAGTGGTTCAATGACAAGAATGATATCGTAATCACTTGCATACTTTGCTAACTCACGGAATGGATCTACAAGGGAAGAAATTAATTCTCTTTTCCTATCAACTGGCAAGAATCTATGATTGCCATCTGAAATTAATGGGTTATCACTAAACAAACAAATATTGAATGTCTTACCACCCAGATGGTGGCAAAGACCAATGCATTTTTTTACATAGTTCTGGGCAGCTATCCGTGAGTTATTATCCGCAGTAACCAAATTACGTGACTTATTATTAGCACTGCTAAGGCCCCACATACCTGTTATACCTGATACATTAATTGAAAAGGAATTAAATTGTTGCATCAAGTTCTTTACATCAATTAAATCAGGTTCACCATATACCTCCACAGTGTTAATTCCAATTTTTTTTAAATTTTCAAGAGTTACCTGAATTGGTTCCAGATGCATAAAAGATGATAAAGTAATCGAATGTATCCAGGACATATGCATCAATTTCTCAAGATATCATGTTTTTAAGATACCGGCCAATAGTAACTACACTCAAATTATCGGCATCTCGTATTCCATCAATATCTCTAATGTTCGATACAAACACAGGGTTGGAAGATTGGCCTTGTATTGGTAATCTTCCATGAGAACCCTTGACCAACTTACCATTCAATGGAATGGATCTTGTATTCGGATCAAAGAACAATTCTGCCGGATCATAACCCGGTTTTCTATGAATATCTACCCTCCTAGAAAAACTTGGAGCCTTGAGTTGATCGAACCACCAATAATAGCTAAACCATTTATCTTTATTAGAAATTGCTATCATATCGCCACTGCGCGGGTGATTAACTCTAAATTGTTGTTTTAGATTACTGTCGAGGATCATGTCAATTCCTTTTATCCCTTCTAAAATTTTTCTTACTTGACCTGCATAATTCTCCTTGACGTAGATATGTGCCACTTGATGATCTACCATCGCAAATGCTTTACTGTATTCGAAGTCTAGATATTCCAGTCCTTCAATTTCTCTAACTGCAACAAGCTCATTTTCTCTGAGTATAGAATTTAATGGGATGTCAGAATTAACATCTGTGAATCCATACTCCGAAAATATGATGAATTGTGTATCTTCTAACATTCCTAAATCTGATACCTTCTTCATTAGTTTACCAACCAACTCATCAACAAATCTTAGATCATCTTTTAGTTCCTTATACGATGTTCCATTCCTCTGGAATGAATAGTCTAGGTGGGGAATATATGTAAATAAGAAATTAGGTTTTTCATTTTCTAATACATATTCAGTAGCCATTTCTATCCATTCGCTAGATTTTTTGGAGACAAGAGGGCCCCAATATGAAGTCAAATCAAATTTTCCAATTTTTTCAATTAGTTTTTCATAGAATCCTGGTGGTTTACTATAACACCACATTATCATCCTATCATCCATGTGTAATGGACGTGGAGTAAGGACAAGGTCTGCATTTGAGTACATCGTATTTTGCCAGAACAAAACTGCAGTCTTTGAAACGTTTTGATGCAACTTGATAGTATCCCAAATTCTATCGGCTTGAACCAAATTACTTGATTGTTCCCAAAATGAAACAGAATAATGTTGTCTATCATATAACCCATTAGAAATTATGCCATGAACCTCCGGATAAGATCCTGAAAGTAAACTGCTTTGGACGGTACAGGTTACCGCAGGAAATACTGTTTGTAAATCACTTATTTCTCCATTTTGTGAAATGTTGAAAATATTTGGAGTTGTTTCTTCAGAAATATGTTTACTTTCTAAACCCACAATATCTATGACGATTATGTGTTTAACCATTAGTCTATTGGATTTTACCAAGAATTTAATTCTAATTATTCTTTTCTCAGGTCATGTACATTTTCCGTGCCAAAATAAGCAACGGAACAAGTAGTATCAGCACGGGAAGTCCCACGTCTAATCCTGCTATGCCGGTTAGAAATGTGGAGTCAAGGACTATGATGGCTAAAATCATTTGTTGAATAGTTTGTTGTATCCCAGTCGAATCTTTATTATGAATTCTGTAAATACTTCTGGCAATTATAAATGAAAATAATGCTAGGACTAATAGCGATTCATATTTAAAGAAACCTATCAAATTAAATATCACGATTGAAGAAACAATACCAGAAATAATTACAGGTAACAAATAGGATTTGATATTTTTAGAAAAGCCTTGAACCTCATATCGGCTCAAGAATCCTATCAATGACACGTAAACAAATGTTATTGTCAAGACAAAAATCAAAAGAATATTTTGAGGAAAATTCTCAATACTGTTAATATTTGCAGTTGTTCCCAGAATTACATTTGTGACACGGGCAGCAGCAATAGTAAAAGGCCCCGCCTTAGTATTCTTCAAATATTTATCATATCCAAAAATAATGGCCAATAAAAGAACAGATATACTAAATGTAGTAACACTAATTAGTTGAGACAAAATCAGTGCAATGGAAGTCGATATGATAACAAGGACAATAGCGACTTTTCTTGATATTTTACCGGAAGCAATCGGTCTGTTTGGTCTTTCCTTTTTATCAATTTCATAATCAAAAAGATCGTTAAGGACGAGACCTACACAATAAAGAAGTGTGGAGATAGTTACTAATAAGAGAATTTGAGTAACCGATGTTATTGTCAGTGTAAACGTCGAAACAAGGATAAATCCCAACAGGATATTTGATGGAAGAGTAAATAGATTTGGGAGTCTTATTAGGAGTAGATAATTTTTGAAATTAGAACTTTTCATAGGTATCTTCTACAGGGGATGAATAGAATTTTTGAATAGTAGAATGTTGATAAATGTAATAGTGAAAACATCATTTACTGACTAAAGATAGTCTAGTGATTTAATAAACTTCATTGCTTGTTTCGCAGCATATACCGGACAATCTTGATATGGATACAGCTCTACTGTAATGAATCCATCATATCCGATATCATTAAGAGACCTGAGAGCCGAATCAATATCTATCGCACCTTCGCCCAAAATGAGGTGATTGTGTCGCCTGTCCACAGAAATATCTTCTAAATGGACATGATGGATATACTCTGATAGTTTCTGTATTACCTGTGATGGATCTTCGCCCACGCAGAAAAAATGACCTATGTCTAGATTTAGTCCAACTGATTCTGTTTCAAAGTTTTTGATAAAGTCAACAAATTGTTCAGAATTTTCTATTAATAGGCCTGGTTCAGGTTCAACAAGTACGGTAACGTTAGTTTCCTCCGCAGTCTTCAATACTTGATTAATTCCATGTTCAAATACTTTCAACGATTCCTCTTTGGTTAATTCATTATTCATAGCCGGACCTCCAGGTTCGGTAGATATATTCTTGGAACCAAGTTTGCTAGCCAATTTTATACAATCTATAGTATGATCTATTCGCATCTTACGGTAGTTAAGATCATTTTCAATCCATGATGGATGATATGTGTCTCCTATTGCAAAAAGTGTAAAGGCATTTAGATTGGAAACGCTAAGGTTTAATTTTGATAATAATTGTTTGATTTCGCTAATGTCAGAATCACCTTGTGTTTTGGGGTATGCATGCGGCACGTCACAAAGAATTTCAATCCCTCCGTAACCTATCTCGGCCAAGACGTTTATAGTTTCAACTAAGGAATATTTCTTGAAAGCATTTGTGCTAAATGCAAATTCCATATTTGTTAGTTATGGTCTCCATTGAAACTTTGCCGACTGCTTGAAAAATTCAAATGCATTGTAAAATGTTACTTTTTCAATATCGTTCATACCGAAACCTCTTTTTTTCATTTCTTCTGCAACCAGTGGCACACTTAACGGGTCAGAAACCCCCCAGTCCGCCGAGCTATTGATCATGATTTTATCCAATCCATTTTTCTCAATTATATCAATAGCTCTTGACGGGGAAAGCTTTGTTATAGGATAGACAGTTAGTCCTGCCCAACATCCAAGTTCTAGAGTTTTTTCTATCGTTTCCTCTGTATTATGATCAATTAAAATCTTATTTGTCATGTCCATAAGGTTCTTATTTTTGAGAACAGATATAGTTCTCTCTATCCCATCTTTCTTATTTACGTGTGGAAGGTGTATCATTGTAAGCATCTTCTTATCCACTGCTATGTCCAGTTGCAATTGAAATAATTCGTCTTCTAGTTCATTAATTACATTGTACCCTATTTCGCCTATGGCCACAACTCTTTCTCTATCTATATATGTTGACATAGCTTCAAGCGCATCCAGCGCGAGAGGTCTGACAGTTGATTCTTTTGGATTCACTGATAAACAAACGTAATGATCTATACCATATTCTTTTGATCTTTGAGTTTCAAAGGATATCATATGTTCCCAATAATCTTCAAAAGTACCCACAGAGGTCCTTGGACTTCCCAACCAGAAAGAAGGTTGAACAATTACTTCTATCCCTGCTTTTGACATTGACTCATAATCGTCGGTAGTTCGAGAATACATGTGTATGTGTGGATCAAAAAAGCGCCCCAAATTATTCACCCCTTATTGAAACATATCCTTTTTTATATTTGTCTTGTGTATTTGAATACCTGTTGTTACAGTTGTTAAATCAATGAATTGCAATATGTTGAGATTGTTGTTTATTGTTAATCCTACATAAATCCGAGTCTTCCTTAAGTCTATTGTGAAAAATAATAAAAATCAAAAATGAATCCGAGTCCCTCTGCCTATAGTACTCGGATGGATAAATTCTTCCTACACGTCATATTTGATATGAAACTCGAACATATGCTAGAAAAAGAGCTTGAAGAATCCAAATTGTGGCTAAGTAGAGAACGCGAGGAATCCACCTACAAAAGAGATCTCACTGCAAGGATTGAATTATTGTCATGGGTCCTTAAAAACATGAATAATCCTGAGATACAAATTTGTAACATTTTAGAATGTAGAATGAAGGAAATTATCTTAAAAATAAATCAGACTCATTCAATAATACAATCTGATAAATTACATAGCGAATTAAGAATTTTGAATTGGATTCTATATCAGGTTTGTAATAGATAAATGGTAATCATTTTTTCATAGCATCAATAACATTTCCCACTAGAAAAAACCTTAAGGTAATGAAATCTTGATAATATGAAACATTGCATCCTGTCAAAATTTACGTATGGGAATTGTTGGTGTCAAATAGACAGGAAGAAAATACTGGAATATAGATCCTCTGTTTGGTATCGTATCATAAATCTTCGATTTGATTAGGATTATCTAGATTGTGAAAAGCACCAATCCAAATATAATTCCGGCCGCCGATACGGTAATTATTGCAAGTCTTTTTTTAGAATTAAATAAGTCCACAATGCCCCCGATTACCAATATTTTGGACACTCAATATAAGTAGCAGATGAAAAAATAGTTAATAACTTACATCAAGAAAATTTAAAGTCGGCTAGCGCGATGTCATACTTTTTCATTCGGGATTAAGGAAGTTTTCGTTTTATTCTCTAAAAAGTCATGGATCCCTGTGCTATTTTTCGAGTTTAATTGCATAGTATCACAAGGCCGGTCATCTATACATATTACTGTGATACAATTTCCATCCCTGGTGCAAGTCAGAGTCATTTTTCCGCTATGCTGAGCAGTGGCAAAATCGGTTGTTTCAACCATGAGAAGAAAAATGACATTGAGTGTCATGGCGGAAATGATCATCAAGGAATTGGAACTTGTTTGCATCCAATTTTAATATGCGTAACAATTGATTTATCCCGTTGCATTCAATGTTATAGTAAATGGTTAAACTACTATTGAGAATAGGACTTTAAACAAATGTAGTCGTTCTATAGAATGAATACAGTAGTCCGAAGTGGTAATTTAGATTAAATTACCAGTATTCAGATTATTTATCTATCATTGGATACTAATGATAAAAACTACAATCTTTCTGTAAAACTAGATAAAATACATCTTCGAAACCCAACTATGCTTGCTTCTGGTATTCTAGGTATATCTCAAAGTATCTTTGAAAGATTATATCTTGAGAATATTGGAGCGATCGTGACAAAATCTATAAGTGTAAAACCCATGAAGGGATACCCAAATCCCACAGTGATTCCCCTGGGTGGTGGAAGTTATCTCAATGCAGTGGGGCTGTCAAACCCGGGAGTAGATGCCTTTTCAAGAGAATTGTCTAACAATAAAATCGTTCCAATTTTCATCAGTCTTGTCGGGTCCTCCGAAAAGGAATTTTCTAAAATGGTAAAGGCATTTGATGCATTGAATATTCTTGGATATGAAATCAATCTTTCTTGTCCTCACGTGTCTAAAATGGGTATGGAAGTAGGTGATGATCCAGAAGCGGTTAACAAGATTGTAAAGACTGTTAGAATGAATACCAATAAACCAATATCTGTTAAAGTAGGTGTGGGTTCCATTGATGTAGTAGAACTTGCCAGAGTGGCTGTGGATGCAGGTGCAGACATAATTACTGCTATAAACACTCTAAGGGCAATGAGTATCGACATTGAAACAATGATGCCAATTTTGAGCAATCGGATTGGAGGTCTATCTGGTAATGCTATAAAGCCGATTGGAATAAGATGTGTTTACGAAATCTCGAAAAAACTTGAGGTACCTGTCATAGGGTGTGGCGGTGTGTCTTCTTGGAAAGATGTGGTAGAATATATGATTGCTGGGGCATCTGCAGTGCAAATAGGTAGTGTTCTTGGGTCTAGCGGACCTAGAATTTTTAATGAAATTACAACAGGACTAAAAAAATATGTTGAAAAGAAGCAATTAAAAAATATTGGTGAGATAATTGGAATTTCACACAAGTATTAATAACAGAAGAATAGTCCGGATTGAGGAAACCGTTTCCGAAACACCGACCGTCAAAACTCTGGTTTTTAAAGATGATTTGAGCTATACTGCTAAACCCGGTCAGTTTTTGATGATATGGATCCCGAGAATTGAAGAAATTCCAATGAGTGTGATGATAAATTCCAAAGAAGGTTATGCTGCAGTTACGATCAGAAAATCTGGAATTGGTTCAACTGCGTTGTTTGAGAGAAAGAAAGGTGATCTTATTGGTTTGCGCGGTCCTTATGGAAACGAATTCATCATTAGAGAAAATTACAAGAAAATATTGATAATCGGAGGTGGAACTGGGTTAGTCCCACTATTGAGATTGGCATCATACGCCAGTAAGAAGAAATTAAAAATTACAATAGTATTGGGCGCTAAAACCAAAAAGGAAGTATTCTTTGAGAAAATGGCTAAAAAGCTTACGGAACATGTCGACTCTTCCGTAATAATCTGTACTGACGACGGTAGTTATGGACTAAAGGGAACAACTGTCAATGTAATGAGTAATTTAGTGAGAAATAATACATTTGACTGCGTCTATACATGTGGACCTGAACTGATGATGAGGGGTATTGTAGAGATAGCCAACAAGAATTCCATACCAGTGCAGGCAAGTTTGGAACGTTACATGAAATGCGGTATAGGTATTTGTGGGAGTTGCTGTCTCGATAATATGCTGGTTTGTCAGGATGGTACAGTGTTTAATGGTAAACAGCTCTCAAAGATTCTTGATTTTGGTATCTCGTATAGAGATAAAGATGGACAAAAAATTCGCTATAATTAACGGATACCCTAGTTATTTTAACTGTAGAATGCTGACATTAAAATTTAATTGAGAATTCAATTTGTGTTTGTCAATATTTATCAATCTAGAAAATAGTGATACTTATCTAGTTAGTTTTTATCTAAATCTGCAACTACATTCATGTTCTAAAATGAAGAATCGCTCTGAGATTGAAATTATGGCTGCGATCCTAAATGCAGCTGTCTCAAACTGGGAATACAAAACAACTATAATGATTAATGCAGGCGTATCTCATTCTCAATTAACCCGTTATCTGATGACCGCAGTTGACAGAAAACTGATGGAATATTCAGAGATCACAGGATTGTACAGAACTGCAGAGCCAGGATTGATCTTCATAAAGAAACATGAAGAAATGTGCCGCATTTTCCCAGCAATATCTGATTTACCAGAAGTATCACATAGTAATAATTATGTTGTAAAAGAATCTCTGAATGAATAAACTGCATTATACAGGATTCGATCTGGTTCTATCTATGAAATAGTAATCTATTTTTACAATCTATTGATTTCATCATACAAGACTATGCATACGAGAGGTTGTCTTTATTCAGGGAATTTTATATCATTACTAATATATAGTAAAACTAATATTTTTTGTACTCTTGGATCAGCGAATAAAATGACATTGTATTAATTTCCCACTTCCATTTTCAACTTTCATCTAGTTTCGAGTCAATATAGGCTGAGAAATCAGAGTGTTTAAACAATGAATGATATTGTAGGTTGTTCTTTTCAAGTAAATTTTCTTCTGCCTCTCTGTCAATTACACAAAAAATATGGATATTGTTGAGACCATGATTGCGAAGTGCAGTTACTGCGTCAAGAACACTTTTTCCAGTTGTAACTACATCATCGACTACAGCTACAGGGTCCTTCGCGATGCCTTCGATCCTTTTTTCAAGGCCGTATGTCTTGACACTCTTCCTGACAAAGAATCCTGAAATTGTGTTTGGCAGTCTTGAATAATAGCAAGAACATACTATTACTGTTGAAATTGCAATTGCTCCTGATTCTAGACCTCCCGCTGACATTATTTTGGGTTCAACCTTTAATATCCGGGTAAGCATCAATTCACCGATAAGCGCAGCGCCTTCAGGCTCGTTGACAATGGACTTTATATCATAGTAGAATTTGCTTTTTCTGTTGCTAGATAGAGTTACATCCTTTATGACAATTCCTCTTTGCTTTATGATTTCTTTGAGTCGCTCATATC
>JAICFW010000085.1 GCA_025923455.1 Nitrososphaeraceae archaeon
ACTTAATATAAAGAAAAAATTTAGTAGATTCTGAGCCGGGGTCGCCTAGCCTGGTAGGGCGCAAGCCTGGAACCAAATGTGTATTGACAGCTTGTGACCTGTGAAGGTCTCGAGGGTTCAAATCCCTCTCCCGGCGCTTTAATACGTTTTATTTGGAAATAGTTGGCGTAATTCCTTTTGGAGTTATTTTGTAATAACTAGATGAGAATCTTGATTATTTTTTGGAATAACACAATTGAGGTAGATGATAAGACTCAACAAGGTTAATTTAACACGTTGAACAATAGTATCTCATAGTTAAAGTACATGTTTTGACGATCCGCAAGTTTTATTAGTATTATGGCTGTTGTAGGTATGAGATGTATAAAATTATTAATATAGGTTTAATACTTGTTGCAATAGCTGCGCTGTTAACTTCCGCAGGTTCGTCAGTTGTTGCTAATGTATGGGCAGACGACATAGTTGGCGATTCTGGTGATGATGTTTTGCCTGGGACAAACGGACAAGACAACATCTGGGGCTTGGACGGTGATGACATAATATGGGGCAAGTCTGGAAATGATGACCTTTTCGGAATGGATGATGATGATTTTATAATGGGAAATAACGGTAGAGATTTCATTTTGGGTGGAGATGACGATGATATAATAGAAGGGAACAGAGGTGGTGATGAGATTGATGGTGGAAGAGGTACTGATGTAATCCAGGGCAATAGCGGAGATGATGACATAACAGGTGGAAGAGGCAATGACATAATAGAAGGAAATGATGGAGAAGATGAAATATATGGGGAAAAAGGAAGAGATTGGATAGCAGGTAACGATGATGATGATTTTCTATTTGGAAATGAAGATCGCGATAGAATAAAGGGCGGCTCAGGTCGTGACAACATTGCAGGTGGAAGTGGTGACGATAGACTATGGGGTGGCAAGAATGGCGATGATATCATAGGTGGTAAAGGAGATGACTATCTACATGGCGGTACAGGAAATGATGACCTTCGGGGAGGATCTGGAGACGACGTTCTTAGGGGAGGTCCAGGAGCCGATGATTTTGACTGCGGAAGTGGCGACGACGAAATAAAGGATTATGATGATGATGAGGGCGACGACAAAGACGATGATTGCGAAGACTTCTAGTTTACTAGAAATCTAACATCATCATCTTCTATTTTATTTTATTACAACGTACATTCTAGACAATATCAAAAGATTAACTTATGTTAGTAGATAGACTAGGCTCATCATAGTTAAAGTACATGTTTTGACGATCCGCAAGTTTTATTAGTATTGTATAATTTATTGATGTCGTATCGAATATGAATCGAGAAAAGAATTTGATGAAATATGGTTTTGCGAGTATATTATTATTAGCAACATTTCTAATGACTGTTCCGGCAAATCAATATCAGAGTATTTTCGCCCAAACAGAAGGTGAAGAATCTGAAGATAGCCAACAAAATGTGACAGAGGTAGAGTTAGAAGAAAATGCAACGGATGTAGAAGTTCCAGAGTTTGAAAACGGAACTGCGACATTTGTGCCACTACCAGAAGGTGATAGAGAGGCACCACCTGTTCCAGCTGATGCAATTAAGGGCGCCGATTTGCCTGACGAAGAGCCGCCAACAGATTCTGATAGTCAGCCACTCTCTGTTTCAAATAGAACAGAGTTGTTAGAAGTATTACCTGCTAACTCTACAAAAATAATAGAACATGTTGATCAAGATTTGAAAAATAGCACGGGTGAAGGTTTACTCCCGCCTGCTATACTCGATAAAATAATATCTGGAGAGGGTCAAGGGAATAACGATACTATTCTAGACATTTCTACCGCTGAAGAACTCGATGAAATTAAGAATTTCTCGGATGCCACAACCAATCAGACTTCTGAAGAAGCTGTAGAAGAAAGTGAATCCCTTTCCAATATTACAAATGCAACTGGCCTAGGCGATTTGCTTGATGAAAGTGCGAACAATGCCACAAATGCAACGAGTGCAGAAACACCAAGTGAAGATCAGCAAGAGTCAGAAGATCAGGAAGATCAAGGGCAAGCAGGCGAAGCAGTTAACATGACCAATGCTACCGGAGCTGGAGCAACAGGAGGAGAAGATGATGAGCAGCAACAAGAACAAGATGAAGAAGACACTGAAGATGAAGGAGAACAGCAAGAAGAAGCAGTTAACATGACCAATGCTACTGGCGGAGAATTAACTAATGCCACAAGTGCCTTAGGTCAGATAGGTGGAGAAGATGATGATCAACAACAAGAACAAGATGAAGAAGACACTGAAGATGAAGAGCAAGGACAAGGACAAGGACAAGCAGGAGCAACAGGAGGAGAAGATGATGAGCAGCAACAAGAACAAGGTGAAGAAGACACTGATGATGAAGGACAACAGCAAGAAGAAGAAGCAGATACAACTGTTACCAATGCTACAACAGGAATGCTTAACACTACAAACGCGACCAGTATGCTAAACGCTACTGGACTAGAAGATGAAAATGAAGATTCAGAAGATGAGCCTGAGGACGAATAATCAGTTCTGGATCAAATAAAAAACAATTCTAAACAAAAAAACTTTTTACTTTCTTTCCAAGTTTTTATTACTTTTCCAACAGCGAGGATAAGTATCCGGCTTCATTATCAACCTCTTAACAGTGAATGCAATTCCTTTGTCATTTTCCTTAATTTCTTCTAAATCCATGTTAGCTTCACCCAGAGCAATAATTTCGCCTTTTAATGTATAAATTGCAACAAGATTACCTTTTCGCAAGTTTTTGTCTACGGCAACAATTCCCGGGATTGCCACTTGTGCACCATGACAAAGCGCATCAACTGCGGAATCTTTTACAGCGACAGATAAGACATCTTCAAGTGCCAGTTCAATAGGTTTAATTATGGAACGAATTTTTTCCTCCTTCTGACTCTCTTTGTATATCTCTACTGCGTCTACCAAATCGTGCAATCTAACGAAATCATCAGAAGATTCTGAAAAGATACTCACTCTAGTTCTTCTCAATTCAAACATTGTTGCACCTACACCCAGAACTTCGCCCACATCGTAAACTAGCTTTCTAATGTAGGTCCCAGCTTCACACAAAACACGTATTAAATGAATATTATTTTCACTTCCTAGCCTTTCTAATTCATATATTCTTCTAACACGAGTAGCTCTTCTGACTGATGATCTCTGTGGAGGCCTTTGGTAAATCTCGCCTGTAAATTCTCCCATCAATCTATCAATTACATCAGCGTTCAGTTCTTGGTGAATTCTCGCAATTGCATAGTATTCTTTTGGTCCTAACAAGAGAATGGAAAGTGCTTTGGTTGCATCGCCTAGTCCGACAGGCAGAAGACCTGTAGTACCTGGATCAAGAGTACCACTATGACCGGCCTTAGTAATTCCAAGAATTCTCTTTGTCCAGGCAACTATCTCGTGGCTAGTAGGCCCAGAAGGCTTGTCTAATAAGATAAGTCCATTCTCTAAAAGTACATTCAGAGGTCTTTTATCAGGATAATATCCATACTTTGGACTAGTAACGTCGTCATTAATAATTTCCATGGTATCAAGTCTTAAGGTCATATCTGGTCTCAACATGCTACTTAATCTTCATCTTCTTCATAATTTCCTTACACAAAAGAACAAGTGAATCAAGCGTGAGGAGCTCGGTGTTAATCATGAAATCAAAAACTTCAAGGCTTTCTCCGAATTCTGGGCCGTAAATTTTCTTATAGATTTTTTTGTTTTCCTTGTCCCTCATCTTTACTATTTCTAAGGCGTCTTTAAATGAAATTTTATCCCGCTTTGCCATTCTTTCAGATCTTCTTCTTTGAGAAGCACTTAGCCAAAAAGTAATTGGAGCAGAAGTTAACCATGGAAGTGTATGACTAGTGATGATAACGTTACCTTTTTTGGCAATCTTGATTAATTTTTCATCTACTTGTCTATCAAATATTGGATTCTTCTTTCTTTCTTTCATGAAACCGATGGCTTCGCTAGAATCCCACCAATCGTCTCCAGATATCATGTATCCCTGTTGGCGTGCAATTTCCTTCAGGATATCTCCTCCGTTATACAGTTTAAACCCGAATTCCTCTGAAAGAGCGTGTGCAAGTGTAGTCTTTCCCACAGCGGCGCTGCCTGAAACAACTATGCTAATATTCTGCATCTTACGCGATTTCAATACAATGTCACTTTAATTGTAATACTGTCAACACATTGTCCATATCTATGTTGCCCATATTTTGTACCCATCAATCAACTAGATTTGATTAATAATTCTACTAGTTGAAATGTTGCAGAGTCTATCATGTCATCATGATTGTAAATAATTTCAAATGGCGCTCCTGTCAAAATAGAAAGTGATGAAATCATGGACAAAGAAACTTGAATATCCCTATTAATCTCGTCATCTGAAATCAAATCTCTTGTCCGAGTAGTATCCTTTTTTCTCCTGTTGAGAATTTCGTCAGGATTTGCAGTTATTAAAATAAGTTTCTGAGGCTTCATTTTTAAAATAAGATTCATAGGTAACCCTGGATAATAACCTGACTGTGTTTTTATGAAGAGGTGAGTGTCAACAAATACTATTGAATCGTTCAGACTGGAGATATGTTCAGCGGCCCTGTTCTGTAACTTTTCTTGTTTATCTATCGTAAGTTTTCTTAGCTCATCTCGGTCATTTATTCCCAATTTCTTTGCTTCTTCGAACATTATTGATCCAAAAACAACTGTTTTTACAGATGTTCCTTTACTTCGTAACGTTTCTGTAGCATTCGCAACGATAGTACTCTTTCCTACTCCAGGAACACCGACAATGATAACGGTTTTCTTTCTAGGTTCTTCCAAGGAGTGCCGCCAATTTAGGCATATGGATATCTACCTGTTCTCTGATAAGTAGGTTATAATAGTTAACCAAAATATCGACCATAAGCAATATACCAATTCCCGTTCCAAATACACTTAGTACATTTGACACTGAAGCCAAGAGCCCAATTATTATTCCACCAGCTATAGTTACAGCCGGAATGTATTTGTTAAGTAGAGACTGGACCGAACTTTGAGTTCTTCTAAAACCTGGAACCTGTACATCAGCATCGAGCAAATTCTTTGCAGCTGATTTCGCAGATAATCCTCCCAGCTCAACCCATAGACGCCCAAACACAGTAACAATAGCTGTCATGAACAGGATATACACTATTGTTCTAACAGGATCAGCAAGCCCTTGTTCTAAACTGTTAGGAGATGTCATGTAATACAAAATACCCCCAGTAGGGGATTGTGATTGCTGTGGATCAAACTGGGCAATCCAGTTAAAAAGCGGATTTGAGTTTTCGGGATTATAGTTTGCCCATAGCATCTGTCCCATAAAGATAGCATTCGCTAGCAGTGCCGAAGCTAAAATCACCGGAATGTTTGATGTATATAACAATTTTATAGGATATACTGCAGTAAATCCTCTATACTTCGTAGATACTATAGGTATATCCACGTGAATGCCCTGGGTATAAACAAGAGCCAGTAACACCAATGCAGTCACAATGAGTCCAAAGATGCTTGGTAATTGACCACTTCTAAAAAGAGTGTTGGCTAGGTCACCTTGTGTCGCAGAATCTATAATAAACGGTATAATTCCTACCGGTCCGTCCTGGGCAGGTAGCGGGCTGAATATACTCCATAAAATTCCCTGGGCAACTCCTGCCATAATGAAAAGACTGATACCTGAACCCAATCCCCAACCTTTTTGAATTAATTCATCTAGGTACATTACAACAATACTGGCACCAATAAGCTGACCAATTAAAACAGGTATAAGACTAGGATGTGCTAGTAAACCACCGTACACACTAACACCGTATAGAGCACCCTCAGCAATGATGACAATAATAGTAACCACCTTCGTTGCAGAGGTAAAAAGCGATCTGTCGTCTGGATCCTTGAAATTTAGTTTTATCAATTCCGAACCCTTTAACAGCTGCATCAATAGACCAGCGGTAACGATTGGCCCTATACCTAATTCTAGTAACGTTCCTTGTTGTGCAGCAAAAATTACTCTGGCAAATGCCAAGAAATCAAATTGTGGTGCATCTGTTACACCATAAAGTGGAATTTGACCCATTACAAGATAAGCAAGTAAAGCAATTCCACACCAGATGAATTTCTCACTTAATCCAATCTTCTTTTTGGGTTTCTCAACTTGAGGTATGTAAGCTGAGACTTTCTTTATTACTGTTCTTACAATACTTTCATTGTGCACTGTGCTCATTTGAAATTATACTACCTCCTGCCGACTCTACTTTCTTTTTGGCACTAGCAGATGCTTGTGCTACCTTTATAACGTAACTTTCGCCAATATTTCCGCCGCCCAAGAGTTTTTGAATTCCTAATGATCCAAGATCCAGAATTGTTTTTTGATCTTTTTTATCACTGAATTTAATTGAGAGTGTCTTTAGATCTCTCAAGTTTATCCATTTTTTAACTAGAAACTTACTATATGAATTAAGCGTGTCATGTCCGAAATGGTCGGGTTCTTCAATAACAGTTCGAATCCAAAAATGCTTATGCTTTCCCCCTCCACCTATTCCGCCTCGGCTTCCAGATTGTCTGTGCTGACCTATTTGACCCCATCCGCAATATCTTGTTCCTCGATGTCTGCGGCTTTTTCTCAATCTAGTTGCCATGTACGATATACCTTATACAATCAAAATAAGTGTGTAAATATAAATGTAAAACTCATGTCATCCTCTGCAATGTCAGATCATTCTTTTTACAATTTCAACTAATTCTTTGTTATTTCCAAGAATACCGCCATCTGAGAACTGTTTTTTAGTACTCCTTTTAAAACCTCCTTTTGGCGGATTCAAAGTAAACCAAGGTTTAACATTATTTTGTTCTGAGAACTTTATCTTATCACTAGCAATGACGGTTACCAATTCATCAATTCCTTTATACTCAGATTTAGTCTTCTTTTCTTTCACTGATTCTAACTCAGAAGCTTTCTTTTTACCTCTTTTTTCAATTAATATTTTTATTGTGTCTGAGTCGGCCTTTGACCATGCCACCCATTGGTTTATTTTTCTTAACATGCCAATGTAATTTGAAGTCTCTGGAACTAGAGTTGCAGAAAATCTCGTGTTTAAGTGGAGACTCTTAAGTGTAGTCAATGCCCAGTATGGCACATTAACTGTTCCCCTCATTCTAACTACTAATAATGCCATTTTCTTTAACCTGTGATGTAAGTGGAGTTAAGTGCATTGAAAATTGCCATTGCAGTTGAAGTCATAGTATTGGTAGAACCGAATGACTTTGTCCATGCGTCCTTTATACCGGCTAGCTTCAATAGATTTTTAATATTTTCACCTGCGACAAGTCCTAGTCCTCTGGGACCGGGTAGAATCTCTACTTTCACGCTACCACCTCTTCCTCGAACATTGAAGGGTATAGAATGCGGTTGAGTGCATCGACATTCCCAGCTACCGCAACCCAATTTTACTGGTATTATGTGAAGATATGAATTAATCGTAGCCTTATCAATTGCGATTCTCATTTGATGTGCCTTGCCCATGCCGATCCCGAACCATCCTGCTTCGTTACCAACAGCAACTAGTGCACTAAATCTTGTCATTTCTCCAGCGTCAGTTTGCTTTTGCACGATTCCAACGTGCACAACTTGGCTCTTAATATCAGGAAGCAAGTGCTTTACTATTTCAGATTCCTGAATACGCATTCCATTTTCATAGATCTGCTCCATCGAACTAATCTTATTTTCTGCTACCATCTGTCCCAAGGCAGTACGGGGTTTCCATACTGTTGCCTGCTCATTACTCCGGGAAAAGCTCATTTCGATTCTCCTTTCTTTTTGGAAGTGGCCTTGGCACTTTTAGGTGTTTTAGGCATTTTATCTGACTTCTTATCGCTCTTGTCATTTACAATCCTATCCTTTACTTCTGAAAAATGATTAGGATACTTTTCAGGTTCCAATCCTGATCCCAAATTTGACGAAAATCTCGATTTATATAAATCATCATTAGACTTTATTTTTTTTGCATATTCTGCAATGTGATTACCTTGTATTCTTTCTTCAGTAGGTAGAATCTCTTCAGAAAATGGCATTTCCAGTCCTGCTTCAGACATACCCTTCAGGCATGCTGCAATCTTTGTAGTAAAGTGCCTTTTACCTACGTATAATATTGCCCGTGTAATCTTTTTTTGAATACATTTCTTACCCAATAAGAGACCAACTAGATAGCATGAAGGAATATTCTTGCGTGAGCCTTTCCATCCATATGACAATAATTCGTTACTATGTACCGAGGCCATTACTTTGTCGCCAAGAAGATCTGGTCTTATTAATTGAGCTGAAACATTTTGATCACTGACATTAACAGTCACAAAATCCTTCTTTCCAATAAGCAATTTTTCTCTCTTTCTATAATTTGTTTTTCTTTCTCTTATTCTTCTGAATGTTGAAGTATAAACCATAAACCGAAAATCCACCAATCTATCCTATTTATAAATTTGACAAGATTATGAATTACTTATAAATCTTCATTATGCTGCTTCATGCTGATTAGGATCTCGTTGACATTTTGTTCGCCACAATAGCGGCAAATGCACCGGCGCCAATTCCATTGTCGATATTTACAACCGTCATCCCCATCGAACAGGTTTGAAGCATGGATGCGAGAGCAGCAATCCCATTTGAACCAAACCCATATCCTATTGAAGTCGGCACTCCAATTACAGGTATATCAGTTATCGAGGAAACAAGGGAACCCAATGCGCCTTCCATGCCAGCTACTACTATTAGTATGTGAACCCGGGAATGTATCATGTTGCTGACAGCTTTTAGTGTTCTGTGAATTCCCGCAATACCAACGTCATACTCTACTATCGTATAACAGCCCATTACTTCTGCCATAATTTTTGCTTCCTCCGCAATCTTGATGTCAGATGTCCCCGCACAAAGTATGCCTACCTTTCCGCTCTTTTTGGGAAATCTGTGAGATTTGGACGTAACCAATAACGTGTTTATCCCCTTTTCAATGGTTAATTTCTCTTTTTCAAGTTTCTTACATAACTCGTCCATGTAATCTGGGCTAAGCTTGCTAACCACAGCAAATCCTTTCTTCGATACTGTAACAACAATAATCTTATAGAGATCTTTGAGTTCTTTTCCTTGACCGAGTATAACCTCTGGTATACCGCTTCTTAATTCTCGGAGAGGATCTATTTTTGCTAAATTTTTTTCTACATATTCAATTGAAAACAGTTTTAGCTCTTGCTCTGCGATTCGAACAGAAATGTCGCCCTTTGCTAATTTTTCTAATATTTCTCTAAGTTCCATTTCTCTGCTGTTTGTTAAATGATTCCAATTTCAAAGAGAAAAACTCTTTATTGCGTTTTTTACACTTTGTACTCCTAGATCAAAGACTTTCTTTTCGCTCTCATCCAATTTTAGTTCAATTATTTTCTCCATACCTCCGTGACCCAAGACGCATGGCACACCTATACATACGTCACTGTATCCATATTCACCTTCTAGTAATGAAGAGACTGGCAGTATTGCTTTCTTGTTTTTAATGATACTTTCCACCATAGTTGATACGGCATTTCCAGGAGCATAAACAGTTGCACCTTTTAACGATATTACTTCAGCTGCAATGCCTTTTGTTTTAGTTGCAAGGTCTTTGGATTGTTCCGTAGAGATAAATTCGGCTAATGGGATTCCACCCAAGCTTGAAAATCTCACAAGTGGAAGCATATTCTCCCCATGTTCGCTTATTACCATAGCTTGAACTGAATCTCGAGATATTCCAGTGACTGTGCTGATGTGTTCTTTAAATCTCGACAGGTCGAGCATTCCACCCATACCCATGACCTGTGATCTCTTTCCACCAAGAGATTTTAGTACGAGATATGTCAGCGGATCAAGTGGATTTGTAACTACAATTATCTTTGAGCCAGGAGTATAAATTTTGATTTTGTCACATACTCCCTTTACTATATCTGCATTAGTCTTGAGCAAATCCATACGTGTCATTCCTGGCTTTCTACCAACGCCAGCAACGACAATGACAAAGTCGGATCCTTTCATATCTTCATAATTGTTAGAACCGCGTGCGATACAATCTATTCCTCGTTCAGCCAATTGATGGTTTATATCCATTGCTTCACCTTGAGGTAAACCCTCCACAATATCTAAAAGCAAAATGTCTCCTAATTCTCTCAGTGAACAATTCAATGCCACTGATGAGCCTACTCTTCCGGCGCCTACAACAGTAATATTCATTTAACAATCAACGAAGTTTGAGATTATTTATAAATTTTCAAAATAGCATAGAATTCTGTCAATCTAACATAGCTTCAATAAGGAGAATTTGATAAAACCAGTAAATACAGATCAGGTTATTCGGATAAAAAATCAAAATTTGAGTTATGGGCTAAAACGTTGATGGAAACTATTATAGGAAAACAAATTTTATATAGTTTTCCTATTTGGAAAAATAATTAGGTCCATCATGGTCAAAAATAGAAATCAATGCATAATGTTTTTATGCACACACGAAATCTATTTTTATGGAAGGATACTGTGTAAAGTGTAAACAAAAAAGAGTTATGAATGACGAAAAGAAGATAACAATGAAAAATGGAAAACCTGCAA
>JAICFW010000086.1 GCA_025923455.1 Nitrososphaeraceae archaeon
AGACCGTATCTCCTCAACCTACGGAACAACAACCCAACCTATCTGAGACCGTATCTCCTCAACCTACGGAACAACAACCCAACCTATCTGAGACCGTATCTCCTCAACCTACGGAACAACAACCCAACCTATCTGAAGCTACTGAAGAACAGTCCAATATGCCTGAAGAGACGCCTCCCGAGCCTGCTCAGCAAGAGTTATTCATTACAATTTCACCATTAAAAAATCCGGTAGCAAGAGGAGACAGACAAAACGCCACAATAACCGTTATAGATTCTAATAACAGGCCAGTAGCAGATGCGCAAGTTGAAGGAAAACTAATTTATCCTGGAGACAATTTCGAAAAGGAATTTAATGGAATTACTGATTCAGAGGGGAAATTTGTTTATTCGTGGACAATTGGCGAGAATGGCGATGTTGGAGCCCTTGATATAGAAGTAGAGGTATCAAGCCAAGCATATCCGTCTGCAGCTGAGCATAGCTCATTTGAAATAACGGAATCAGGCGAGTCGTCTAATACGGAGGACCCATTCAACAGCAATTCCGACAGCCCCAACAGCGAATAGGAAAGCGTCAAATTTTTTCACCATCCTGGCAACCGAGTACTCATTTTATAATAATCACTCCTGCCGGTGGGAACTTGCAATTTGAAAGTCGCGTTAGGGATTCCAAAATTAGAACTCTAGCGTTATCAGTTCCACGGAACCCGAACCTCTAGTAGTTCTCTACGTGGACTCGGCAGGTATGAATCCAAGAATTGAACCAATTAGAAGAACAGCAATTAGTGATGCAAGTCCGTATGTAATATTTTCCAATCAGGTCACCTCACACTAAGGAAACATATTCTAGAAGATTAAAGCGATTTTTTGATGCGGTTTCAATAAGCGGATCCACTTTTGAGGATAGATACGATCAATTTATAGAGAAACTTTACTAATCAGGAGAGTAAAATCATTGCCTTGTTGTCCTTCTATTTCGTCACTACCTTGTAATCGGTTTATAATGTCATCTCTATTATATCCGCGAATGTCATCATCAGTTGCAGTCCCTTGCATAGTATCAGCACCTGTGTTCCTTTTATGCAACTCCAAGATCTTGACAACAAAATTAATTCCAAAAATACTCATTAGTAAAAACTGTTATCACCTGCCCATTTTAACCATAGATTAGTCATGTTGTTGAATGAATCATTTTCCGTCCTCAGATAGTTCAGACATTAAAACTTAAATAAATTGTGGAAACTGGTCTCTATTTCATCGCATTATTGGAGACTTTATACTGTTGTTATGAGTTTACGAGAGATTTATTGAATTCTAACAAGCAAATTGACAAAGCCGAACTGAAATCGAAATTTATTTAATAGATCAGTCCTCGTAAAATGCTTGTATAATTTGACTTTAACAAAAATTTTTATTTTAGTCTTAGTTTTTACCAGTGCTATAATTCCTTACGTTTATGACGAGACTAATGCCCAGCAGACTTTTAGAGATCGTAATTTTCTTCAAACTGAAAGCAATCCCTCTATTGTTGATCCCAATTTAAGAGTTGAACTAGTAGTCGACGGTCTAGAGTTGCCTACAACAATGGCCTTTTTGGGACCAAATGACTTCATTGTTCTTGAAAAAGAAAAAGGTACAGTACTGCGCGTGACAAATGGTATCGTGTCAAGTCAACCCTTACTTGATGTAAACGTGGCAAATTCAGCCGAAAGAGGAATGTTGGGTGTCGCCGTTTCTAAGAATATCTCGAAAACTTTTGTTTTTCTTTATTTTACCGAAATAAATGGCAAGGACTCTGATGATCGACGAGGAACACAACCTGAAGCAAATCGCGTTTACAGATATGAACTTGTTAATAACGAACTTGTAAATCCAATCCGTCTTCTAGATCTGCCTGCCAATCCAGGACCAAGACATAATGGGGGTGCAATAGAGTTAGGTCCTGATAATAATCTATACATACCGGTAGGTGATGTTGACGCCTCTTTTAGAAAACCAATTCTCCGGACTATGACTCAGAACTTTGGAGATGGATTAACAGCAGATGGACGGAGTGGTATTCTTAGAGTAACACAAGATGGAAAACCAGTCGATGATGGGATCTTGGGAAACTCAATGCCACTAAAATTATACTATGCATACGGCATCAGAAACAGTTTCGGACTAGGTTTTGATCCTATAAATAATAATTTATGGGAAACAGAAAATGGACCGGTCCACAATGATGAAATAAATCTAGTATATCCTGGTTTTAACAGCGGATGGCATGAAATGTACGGTTTTTCTGATTCTCAACAAGAATTTGACATTAGTAAACTGGTAACCTTTGGAGGTAAAGGGGAATATAGTGAACCTAAACTGGTTTGGGGTAGAACCGCGGGATTGACATCGCTAATATTTCTAAATTCAGATAAATTGGGTACTCAATATACAAACGATATATTCGTAAGTGATGTGCATAATGGACGTATTTACCATTTTGAATTAAATAAAGATAGAACAGAATTTGTCTTGCCTAAATCACTTGAATCAAAGTTGCTTTCTACTCTAAATGCACCGGACATGAATGAAATATTATTTGCTCGCGGTTTTGGAGGAATTACAGATCTTACTGTAGGTCCTGATGGATATCTGTACGTCGTCTCCATCGGTCAAGGAAAGATATTCAGAATATTACCTATGTGATTCTAAACTAGATATCATCAAGACTCTCCCTCTCTGAAAAATACATTGCATATTAAATGATATTACGGTTATTTTTGATTCGTGGATATAAAACAAGAATTGCAAAAAGAATTAGAGGATTCTCGGTTATGGTTTACAGAGAAAAAGATGAATCAACCTACGAACGAGATCTTAGAAAAAGAATTGAACTGATAAACGGGGTAATTGCGAATATCAATCATCCTGCATTAGAAATCTGCAATCTTGTAGAATCCAGAGTGAACGAACTCATATCAAAAATAAACGAGGCTGATTCGATAATAGCGTCAGATATGTCACATAGTGAATTAAGGATTCTAAATTCGATTTTGTATCAAGTCAGTAAAATAGAAATAGTAAAATCTTAGATTAGAATGACTTTAATTTCAATTCTGCAATTTAACTAAATGAAAGTGATCCGAACTAGGATACTAACTTATTAAATACTTTAAATTCTTCAAAAAAGCAATGACCGACCCTAGAATCAAGAACAAGGACACAAGTTTACCACTTCTAATACCATTAAATATTTATGATTCTTTCTTTAAGTTTGGTCAACTCAAATCATGTGTTTGCAGCAGAAAAATTTTCAGTGGTGTGAGCATAGAAAAGCCTCACATACAGCACATATACATAACATTGTTGCAAGATAAAATACATTCCCAATTTGTTAACGGATATTTTCTGGCCAGAAGATAGATAGATATGTCAAGAAAAACTCTACAAGTTGATTCAGACACGATCGATCTTGCTCTTGATGAGTTATCCAAACTAATATTTCGACTCAATAAGATCCCGAAAAAAACGAGGAAGGAACAGAACACGATTAAAAAAATTCAAGAGATTCGAGCTACAATACAAGATTCGGTCCTTTTTGCGAGATTGAAAAAGAGCATAGAGTAAAAATAATTTTATACTAATTTCTCAAATGTGGTGTACCTATAATCCTTTTATTGTATTTTGTCCATGACTTAACAAGTGTCGACAAGTGCCAAGAGACACGCGCGTGGCTGGTGGGCTTTTTCGGATTGGCCCATCAGTTATAATTCCGTAATCCCAGGTGATCAGCAGATGCTGGTCACCTGAACCAATTTTATATTAAATAATATTCCTCGTCATATTTTATTAGTTCTGAATGATGTAATATCGGGTGCATATTATATCAGTTATTTTATTTTTGACACCTTTAGCGATAGGAGTATATGCGTCTGTAATTTCACAACTGCATAGTCGACATATATTTGCAATACTTGATGAAAATGGAACGTGCACAGATGGAATTCAAAAAAAGGTTCCTCGCCAGATACTAAATAACAATGGAATAAATGGTTCTTTTCAAAATTTGATTAGTGACAATCGAGAGTTAGCAGAAATAATTTGTCAAATTTATTAAATGGAAATGCAACAAATAGTATGTTTGGAATTGTACAATTTGTAAATATTATGTTTATCTATCTAGGTATGTTTTAGGAGCTCACTTTACTATCATGACGGGACACTCTGCTAGTTCGGAAACATGTCTCGCAACACTACCTAAGATCCTTATCTTACTTGGTTCTCTGCCTTCGCTGGACAAACCTCTACTACCTATAATAATAAAATCCACTTTCTCACTCTTTGCAACTTTAACAATTCCTTCATATGTGGATCCAACGCCTAATGTGAAACTAATGTTCACACCTTCTTTGCTGGCTGCTTCAATCTTGTTTTTCAACATAGATTCACTTCCTGCCTTAAGATATTTCAAAATTTGTGTCTTGGCCTTTTGTAGTGCAGCTTTTTCATCGAGATATTTGAGAATCAAATCAGATTGTAATAATTTAAAGTCTATTATGTGAAGTAATATAATTTCACAATTCAACTTTTTCGCAAACACGATTGCCTTTCTTAGTGCCTTATCAGACACCGCTGATCCATCATGAGGAACTAGGATTTTCAATGACTTTTAAACAAGTCGCTAGCAAATAATCCTTCCTCATGCTCAAAGGAGTCTTGGTTCAAACTTCTATTCTTAATGAGCTGAGAAACTGCATCTGTCTCAAAATTAATGAATATAAAAGTGCAAACTGATTTCGAAAATCAGAATGTTATGAGTGCACGCAATACTATATCCGCAAATAATGTAGTATGTGTAATAATCGTTACTCGCTCGAATAACAGAAGTCCTGTCGGTATTATTACTGAACGTGATATTGTTGAAATTTTAGGTAAACTAAACTCGTTTTACTCCAAGCTCCGGTTAGAATCCTAATGAGCTAACCTCCAGTCACAATAGAACAGTCAGCGTCCATAAACGACACTGTTAGTTTAATGAGCAGCAGGAAAATTAGGAGGCTCGCGGTGGTTGACAAAAATAACAAAAATAACAAAATTATCGCGCTATTGACTCGGAAGGATTTACTCAATGCAATTGATAAGAACCCTCGTTTATTTTCAGAACTCTATGGAAATGATTACCCTATGAGAATCAAGGAAATTACGAAAAATTCAATCAGTATAGACTCCAAAAACTTATAGCAGAATTAAACGAGTATTGATAAGAGATTAGATCACAAATGACAAGAATTAGATCTCCTCATGATTTTCACGAAGTCACGGTTCATGATCAAGAAAGCATATGTCCAAATTGCAACGCCGAAACAAGCAGGATTTGTTCGTGGTGCGGAAAATGTTACTCTTGCCATAGTGAGCAAACAGAGAGGGAATATTGATTCAAATAATTTTGTTATACCATTGTCAAGTCGCGAAAGAAAAGAATTACGGTCATATTTGATTATGGAAAATAAGAGTTGAGTGATAACTAGTAGCTCAATTACTTTGCCTGTTAGTGCTTGACTCTTGTCCGAAAGTTGATCGAAAGACAGTTTAAGAAAACCGGTGCTTATACGTCGGTCATGACGCTATGTGGTGGCATGTTAATATTCAAATATCGATCTGCAGTAAAATCAATCGTTATGTGATAATTACTGTCAATACCTTTGAAACTCGTCTCCCCCTTTTGCGACATGGAAGATCTGGGCGATAAATACGAACTTACTATAGAATCTTCGGGGATTCCAAAGGACAAGATAACAGTCAAGGCGGGCACCGATTATATCGACACTTTAGGAGAGCAAGAAAAGAAGACAGAGGACAAAGAAAAAATTATTTGTACAATGAGAGATCTTATAGTTCACTGCGAAGACGCATATTCACTCCTGAAGAAATTATTCCATCTACAATAGATGCAAAAATGGAAAATGGTGGTTTGCACATTCAAATTCCAAGGAAAACACCCACATAGAACGAAGAAACTAAAATAGAAATAAACTGATTTAATACAACACAATAGCATCCACCTTAATTTTTTAAAATTTACTTGTATCATTGATTTGAGAACAGAGTATCAATAAAATTCTCCAAAAGAAGTTTGGTTTAGACGCAGTCAAAATGATTTGTTCTTCACGGATTTATTTCCTTTTCACAGTAAGTTTACGTCTATCTATCGATTCCAATATAAGAGTCGTTTAATATGAATATTCAGGATTAATATATGATAATACCGACTTCATTTCAGATTGCAAAAGTAAAAGGTATACCAATTCGTTTGCACTTTACCCTTTTGGTTACTTTTGTTCTCATATCCTGGACTGTGGCAGTAAGGTTTACCCCAAATATCTATCCTGGTTTATCATCAGTGGAATATTGGACTGTTGGGATTTTGGGAGCTATTGTCTTGTTTTTTTCCGTAACTCTGCATGAACTTTCGCACTCGGTTATGGCTATGAGATATGGATTACACGTTCGTGAAATAATTCTTTTTATTTTTGGAGGGGTGTCCAACATAGAGGATCTGGATGCTTTTGGAGACAGGAAAATTAATACCGGCAAGGAAGTATCGAAGGAATTCAAAAAAGAGTTTAAAATTGCGGTTGCTGGACCTGTAACGAGCTTTATTCTTGCAGCTATTTTTTCATTATTATTTCTATTAATATCGCAAGGAACTCTACAGTCAGAATCTGGATTGAACAGGGTTGCCGGTATTATACTGCTTTATGGTACTATTGTTAATACCAGTTTAGGCATATTCAATCTACTTCCCGCATTTCCACTTGATGGAGGTAGAATATTAAGAGCAGTTATATTCAAATGGAAACATGATTATGAAAAAGCTACAAAGATTGCTGCAAAGACAGGTGTAATTATATCATACGCCTTCATGGCAGTTGGATTTATAATCATGTTATTTGGTGATTTTTTTGGCGGCACATGGATATTACTCGTAGGGTGGTTCCTAAATAATGGAGCTCAATCATACTTGTCCCAACATAATTTAACTTCTCTTTTGGAAGGAGTCAGAGTAAGGGATATTATGAATACAAACATTATATCTCTAAAAGAAACGTTTACAGTAGGGTATTGTCTGAGGGAATATTTTAATAAACACGCAAAGGATTCATTCCCTGTACTTGATGAACAAGGTCGTTTAAGGGGACTGGTCACTTTCAAAGATGCATTTAATACCTCGGAAGCCAACAGGCAAAGCGCTTATGTTAGAGAAATTATGATTCCAGCGAATAATTTGATTATGCCACCATTTGGACATGCTGATGAGGCACTAATGAAGATGACAAATCAACCAGTAAGGAAAATTTTTATATGTGATGATGAAAAAAAGCTACTCGGACTAGTAAGTAAGACGGATATTATGGATACGGCAATTCAGAGGAAAGAGTATATGAAAAAGGTAAAGAACATTTAAAATCCATTCTGGAAAATAGTAAACTTTATTGAAATAGCATAGACAACTAAACATAACTCAGAAAAACAAACCTTGAATTCCTGAATCAAATTCATGTTGTTCTACAAGCTAGCGTAAGGTAAAAATAATCCAAATTTTTATTTCAGTTTACATGTCTTGCCAGCAACTGGTCGGGAAGACAAAGGACCGTAAATGCAACTTAAAGCAAAACGATATTTCAGGATAAACCTAATAGCAAAAATTAGTATAAGGAGGGAATAAAATTCTCAACTTTCAATTCATCAAATAATGTAATACTCAGAATAACGATAATATAGTAATTTTGGTTATCGTATAATTATTGGATGATTAGGACCTCTCTTACTGATGAGACTCAATTTCTCTATCTTCATAGATATTTGTATGGTGGAGCTACAACTTTTACTGCTCATTTGATGCACATGCTATCCAAGTTGGGGAGAAACAATATAGTCTTAAGAGTTTGCAAGACGTCTGAAACGAAGCTACGTGATTTTGGATACGGATTGAATTACATGAATATTTCTAAAAATGTATTATCCGACATAGACCATCCATTTATCGTTATATTCAAAGACAAATTTCTTCCAGTACTCGGCTCGCTAAATAGGAAAACTAAAGGATCATCTCCCACCGTAATGGTAATTCATGATTACCGTGATATCTCCGATAGAGTTCTACCATTTATTACAGATTATAAGTTAATTACTATGAGGAAGAGTGTTCAAAATTTTTTAAAAGTCAAGTACGGACTCAATTCTGACTTCATGTACCATCCTTTCTACCCCTATCCTGTAATCATTAAGAAATCGCGAAGTAGAGCTGTATCGATTTCTAGAATCAGTTTTGAAAAAAATATAGATATCATACTAGCCGCTAACAAAATGCTGGATGACGACTTGTCTGTAATGATTTATGGATGTCCTAGCAGAATATATGTGCACAAAACTCTTGGAAGTGCAAAAGCAGAATTCAACAAGTGTTATTTTGGTATGTTCCAAAAATCTTTTTCAGCACTTACCGATATTCTGTCTCAAGCCAAATTCGTCGTAGACCTTTCGATTCTTAAGCACGACGGGGGAGGCACCCAATACACTTTTCTGGAAGCTATACATAATAAGTGCGCTCTTATTTTACACAGAAAGTGGCTTGAGAATAAAGATCTCAACCCATCTTACCGTGATTTCCGAGAAGGGTATAATTGCTTTGCAGTTGATAACGCGAAAGAACTGGCTGACTTAATAAGGCGCGATCAGGACACTATGAAGATTGTTGAAAATGCAAGCAAATTACTGAACAGGCATATAAATTCTACATGGTCAAACCTGCTGCATCCATAACTGTTCCAATAATAGTTCTCTTTCACAGTACCATAATTTTTTACTATTAATACAGCCGGTTACAAAGATAATATTATAGTTGAGCCGTCATTAGATGAAGATATCAAGGTTCAACTAATTGACGTAACAAAAGGAACTAAAGGAATTAGAAAAAAATTATTGCAGTTGAAAAACTAATAAGTTAAATTACAACTCTAACGTTACCAGTTCCACCGAACCCGCAATCTATTCGGGTTCTTATAATTCGAAATACAAGGTCATTTTAGCGAATGATACACGAATGATGCAAAAATGACAATGAAACTATCTACTACACTTCAACATGTAAATATTATATCCTACAGTGTAAATGCTAAAATAGTAAAGGAATTTTATGAGTATTTGAAAGGGATTGGAACTTCTGAGAATTATCAGGACCAAAATCTAAAACAAGTAGCGGGGTTCGCGAGATTCCTCGGTGGTGGAAAAACATTTTACGACATCAAATCGAAGGAGGAAATTGTTTCGTTTCTAAATACAAAAATAAAAGATGTTAGTGTGGATCCGAATAAAAACACGATCATGTTTAATTATCGACATATCCCATAATAATTAACTGATGGTTTCTACCAATATCAACCACTTGTTTCAAAATTGCCGCGGTTTTATGCAATATTTTACTATATTCATAATTGTGTTTGGCACACTAATCCATTTATCTAATTTCGATTTTTTCTCTTATGCATCGGCTTTCCAAAATGCTACTGTGTATGAATTCTACAAGAAATGGGGTTCTGAAGGAAAAGGTGATGGACAATTTCAGCGACCGCATGATCTGGATTTTAGTCCCGACGAAAAAATTATTTATGCTGTAGATAGAGATGGTAATAGGATTCAAGCGTTCGACAAGAACGGTACATTTCTTTTTGCTTGGGGTAAATTAGGTAACGGTGATGGTCAATTCCATGTCCCTTATGGAATTGATGTTGATATTAATGGTAATGTATGGGTCGTTGACAGAGCCAATGATAGAGTGCAAAAATTTGATAGTAACGGTAACTTTATCTTGAAATTTGGAAATAAAGATGCTGAGCCAAGCGATGAATTAGGAAAATTTGATAACCCCAGACATGTTGCTGTTGATAAGAACCTAGAACATGTGTATGTGGTAGACTCCAAAAATAATCGTATTCAGAAATTTGATACAAATGGGAACTTTGTTAAGTCTATCGGCAAGTTGGGTAGCAATATTGGCGAATTCAACCTCCCCACCACAATTGAAATAGATTCAAAAAACAATTTTATTGTAAACGAGAGGGGCAATGAACGTATTCAGAAATTTGATAGCCGGTGGAATCCTATATTGATGTGGGATCTAAGGGTGGCAGTAACAACCAATTTTGTCATATTGAGCATATTGCTGTGGATAAATATGATAATGTATACGTTACAGATCCCCAGGAAGACCCAGGATGCAGTCATCAACCACGGGTCTTAAAGTTCGATAGTAACGGTAACTTTATTACAAAATGGGGATCTTATGGGGAAGATGCTGGACAATTTAAAGTTCCCGAACATCTCGCGGTAGATTCAGAAGGGCATGTATATGTCTCTGATCGAAAGAATGAAAACATTCAAGTATTTGAACCAAGTCGCTGATTACGATATGCTTATTGTAGGGTAAGGAAAAGCTAAATACCAAGCAATAGAACCCTAAGAAATCTCAGTATCAAGCTCAAGTTTCTCATAAAACACAGCCTTGTCTAGAACCGGAACAACCGGAAATCCTAAATAATTTGCTGGTACTTCTATTGTCAATATATGGCTCAGCAACAACTTTTAAAACAGGAATCATCTTTCTCTGAAGTTCTAGGCAGCCATAAGAAGCAGTTAACAAAGAATATCAAACAACATATCGACAAGCACCATGTGAATACAATTAATCGACAGTCGTACGTAGAATCTTCTATCTCCCAAATAATACGCACATACGGAAAACAATTTACACAGATTAGAAGGCAGTATACCGACGGACATGGTGGAAGGTGCGTTATGGGTGTAATCATGTCTTACTATGGTTGGGACGGTAAATGCATCACTAACTCAGAAAGAAGATTATACGCGGCCTTAGTAGCATTGAGACAGGCCGGTATCAGTAAAGAATTACTGATAGAGCTGAATGATTCTGGAGCGTCATTCGACGAAATAGCCGATTATCTCGACAACATTAAGAATCGCTAAAAATGGTTAATCGTGCAATGTTACTGATTTTAAAGTAGATCTTGTTTGATTAGCTTTAGAGTTGCAAGATGTACGAAATTTGACTCACAAATGACTATGTTAAATTATCTGTTACTAAATTTGTGCCTACAGATCATAGCTACCAAAATTGCTCCAATGAATGGAGCAGACCAGTAAAGCCAGAAATCACCGAATAAACCAGATAAAGCCGCCTGAGCCAAAGAGCGAGCAGGATTCATTGAAGCCCCAGAAATAAGTCCAAAGAAGTAAATATCCAATCCAACTATACCGCCAATAGCAATACCACTAAAACCCTTCAATCCCTTTGTAAGAACAACTGCATAAATGACAACCATCAAAAGAGCAGATGCCAGAATCTCTATCCCAAATATCATAGGCAGAGGAAATATATAGTTTGGAGCATTTGCTCCTAAATTGCCTTCTGTTCCAATCACTAGTTTAACAAAGACGCTCGCAAGTAATGCATCGATTATTTCAGCACCCAATATAGACTGCCAATAATTTTCTTAGCAAATGTTTTGTAATTAAATAGCCAATTGTAACAGCGCGATTAAAATGAGCCATTGATATTTTACCAAAAAGGTAAACACTCACTGCAACACCTACAAAAGGAGCAAAGGCCATGAAAGGAATTCCTAATATCCCACTTACTTTTGCATCAAAAACGACAGACCCGGTAGCGCAGACAACTACAATGAAAGTGCCAATAACTTCAACAAAGAATTTTTTTTGATCAAGTGTTAACTTATTGGTAATTTTTAATATCTGCCACAAGTTCTTTTACTCGCTGTTGAATTTCGTCTCTTATCCCCTCACTTTTTCAATCTGTTTATCCTTCGGATCTTCAATATTCCAGTCTAATAAATTCTGCAAAAAAAGCGTAGGACATGATGCCCTGTCAATACAGCCCATGTTTACTATTTTGAGGAATTACGAATCATATCTTCTGTAATTTCCTTTGATTTTTGACCGCTAATATCTATATCGACCTCTCTCATGACCTCAACTGCAAGGGGATTAATTTCTGATACAGGCATCGTACAAGCACTAATTCCTTCATATTCTATTGGAGCATATTTTTTGAAGAATCCTTCAGCCATTTGACTTCTTCCTGCATCTTGTACGCAGACAAATAACACTGATTTTTTAGACACATGTTTAAAAAATTTCATGTTGTTTCTGCTCCTATTATCAAACTAGTAATTTTTCGTCCATCCATCTTGTCTTCATCCAAGTATACTTGTTCACTGAGAGTTCTAACGTTTTGAAATCCTGCCTTTTCATATGCTGCTAAGGTAGTTTTCTTTGGTTAATGCTCCATCAATGCAACTACACCAATCCTCAACATTAGCTGATTCTCCCTCAATCTCTTTATCTGTGACTAAATCTGAAATTATTATTCTTCCCTTACCTTCTTTCTTCAGAATGCGATAAACCTCTTTGAATGTTCTTACTTTATCAGAAGTCAAGTTGATAACACAATTACTGATGACAACGTCCACTGTATTATCATCAACGGGAATGTTATTTTCAATATCTCCTTTTCGAAACTCAACATTGGTAAAGCCATTTTCTTGTGCGGCGGAAGTGGCTTTTTGTAGCATTTCATCGGTAAAATTTATGCCAATCACCTTACCGTTATCTTGAACTTGTTTGGACGCCAGGAAAACATACGTCAGGGTGAGATTACGGGCTAATAATTATGTCAAATTTAATCCACAGCGGCCAGCCATTAGAACCAAGCAGTTTTCTTATTAGCCTCATGTATTATTCTGCCTGGTTTCACCTAGCCCTTATTTCTAGGATTCTAAACGAATATATCATAAATTGATAAACTCTAATTATCTTCTTGAGGTATCAAAAACAGCTATAGTTGCGAAAAGTCCAAAGAATCCTAAGCTATGCCTGGATTGATAATTCTTGTAGTTCCAATAAATCTATTATCTTTTCTATGATTATGCCCATAAATAAAAACATCATACTTTCCCGATTTGATTAACTGTTCTTTATGCAAGGTTAGTGCCATGGTAAATAAATAACGAACCTCATTCCATCGTATGCTGTTTCAAAAATCTCTCCTTTCAGTTCTCCATGTATTTTGTCAAAAGTTGATGTTGGTCCCGCAATTTCAGTGTCATTGTTTCCCAATACACCAACAAGTTTAACACCTGCAGGAGACTCAACAGCGATTAGATTTACAAAATCGCCCGCGTGAATTACGAAATCAACATGTTTATCATTAAATTTTCTGATGGCTTTCCGTATATTCTGAATGTTATCATGAGGATCGGATATTTTAATCCAATTTTCATTGTCGACAAATACTAGTCCTTTTAAATGTCACTTAACAAAAATTGGGAAGCGACTAGGAATTTCCGAATCCCTCCAAACCAGATCTAATCTTTATCATTATCAGTAACATACTGAGTGGTCTTAAAATCAGATGATTCCATATTAGTTTCTACGAAAATTGTCATAGCTTGAATTGCTTTCGTTACGTCTATTTTCAAAATTACTTACTTTTGGCGGTGGTGGACTATCATTTTCATGGCCCGGATGTGATCTTATATGGAACCAATACTGTGAAGGTGTAATAGGACTTTTACAAATTGGACAGTTTTGATGATCACATTTATGATTACCTATGAAGTTAGGATGAATTGTCAGGTTACACTTTTCGCACTTGTTTTTTTCCAAAATTGTTCTAAATGTAATACTATCCCGCACAATAAAGATGTATTGCTATTTAGGTTCAGTGTTAATCCTAAGTATCTATTAACGTATGAAGACTATAGGTATTTGAGGCTATCAAGATACTTGAAATGAAGGTCTAATTGATAGGTGCGTGACAATTGAAAATCCTCATCTTGGTGAGTGATTACATCACATGCGATTTTGTTATGTTCTAGAGCTTTGTGTCAACATGTTAATATAGTAAATTTATCAGTTCATAAGTATGAAATACAGAAGCAGAACAGAAATAGTATCAATGATTCTTGAAGCAGCAAACGGTGGTGCAACAAAAACAAAAATCATGTACAAAGCCTTCCTCAGCTATGCTCAATTGAAAGAATATCTATCCGTGCTTATTGAAAATAATTTACTCGAATATCTCGAAGGCGTGCAAACTTACAAAACTACTGAAAAAGGATTCAACCTTTTAAAGATGCACAACGAGATTGGAGAGCTTCTGCAAACCCCAACTATTGAATCAAGAATACAATGAGATAAAAAACGGTGAGTTCGATTTTTAGAACTCTAGCGTTCCTAGAACCACCGAACCTGTATATCCTTACTATTTAATCATTATAATTATCATAATCCCTAATACTAATCCATAGATCAAATGACCCATGAGACTGGCTATTGAAGGTAAATGACCTAGATAATGATTCCACACAGGGTAACCAGTTATCGGCTTGTGTATAGGTACGAGTGTGACCATCCAAAGCGCAAAACCATACACCAGTGACAGTATAAGAACATAGCCATAATCCGAGACGATAGAAATATCGAGAATTGACAGAATCAATGGATAGGCGATACCTGCTAATGATCCATTTACGATATGAAGAAAGAAAATGTATTTGAAATTAAGTTTATTTCTTGGAATACGGAAAAGTCTGATAGAAAGCAATTGATTTTCATGCCATTCAAACACTCCCAGCAATCCCCATTTTCTCCATGAAGGGATTTCACTTACAGTCATTATGGCTGTTGCTACTATACCTGAAAAAAGACCACTAAAAATAATTTCTGTTAATGTAACAATCATTTTCTAATTGCTTACTAAATTTTTGTCCTTGCTTTTGTAACTTCTTTGATATTGGGAAGAATACCACTTAACTTTGTTCCTTTCAAAAAGTTTACTTGTTTGAGCTCATTTTTTTGGCCTTTTATTTTTATTGATTCTATTCCGATACCACCAACTAGGATATGCGAGACACTTATCCTTGACTCTAATATTTTATTTATTAATTTATTTGCAGAACCAATATTGTCGGCAAGAGTCATCGAGATCATAATCAAATCAGGACTATATTTACTTGCGAAAGCTATGACAGAGTCAGAAGGAACAGATGGTGCAATGTTGGAGACGGAATATCCTTTGCTTCTTAGAAAAGATTCGATTACCATACATCCCAAACTATGATATTCCCCTTCTGGAGTGCATATCAAGATCTTGAGGGTTTTTCTATTCCCTGCAGGATTCCTTGAGACTCTTTCATTTATTATTTTTACAAGAGTATGTGCAGCGTTACTACAAACATGCTCAGTGGCGACATTAAGTTTACCTGCTTCCCACAACTCACCCACTTTATACATCACTGGTGTCAGTAATCTTTCGTAGAATTTGACAAGCCCAAAAACCTGCGAATATTTTTCAAATATATCAACCAGAGATTTGGTATCATTTCTCATGAGGAGCTCCAGCATTTTCTCTTTCATGGTAAGTTCCATTTTTTCCGCATCAGAAGAATGACATGCAATAAACGAAATTACGTTTGGATCCTTTTGAAATTCATTTGGGATATCCTCAATTGCTACTTTACTGGATCTACCAAGATATTTAACAATCTCTTGCCTTACTGTTCCATTCCTGTTATCCCATACGTTCCTTACAAGATAAGCATATGAATGGCCTTTGACCTTTTTATCTCTGATAAATACCAATTTAATACATGATCTCCTAATAAAGAACTAAATGAATAATCATTTTATGCAAGGTTGTTGGCTTTCGTAGGACAATAACCGTTTGTTGCTTGAACATTTTTAACACTCATTAAATACCGTGAATTCGTATCTTGTGAAATAGATTGTGGGAAGAGGCAATAACGAACCCTGCAATTGTCACACCTATGCAATTTCGAATTGCCATAAGATATCCTGGAGGAGATGCAAGAACGGACGTTCCAAAAATTAGGTAGAAATTATCAAGAAGCCAAAACGTCAATGTAATCCATCCAACGATTCCAGCTATTATCGACCCTAGTCTAGCACCCTTATGTATAAAGAATATTGAAAATGCTATACTAAAATACCAAAGGCCCGCCAAAACCAGCCATATGGGCTGAAAGATTTCTATTCTTGCATCCATCAGGTAGTAAGTAAATCCTATAATTGACAGTGCAATAGTAGAGGCTAACAATATTCGCTTATTCAAACTTGAAGATGTTCGTTCTTTTTTGATTGTTCTATCATTTTCAATCTGCTCGTTCCTTGCCATTTGTATCGAGCTTTCAAAGTTCTTTAAACGAAGCGGAATAATATCTAGAATAGAATTGTCTTTTACTATTGCCTCATGCTTGAGACTGTCGATGAGGGGACGTGCAAGCGATGCTTTGACAGGTGTTATGAGGTCAATCCAGTAAGATGAAAGTCTTGGTGTCAAAAATGGAATGATGATAATTTTGATTGATTTTTTGAGGATATTGCCATAACGTTGCATCATATCCAAGTAAGTGAGTATCTCCGCTCCCCCGATATCGAATGTTTTGGAAATTGTATCATTCGTTTCTATAGATCGTACCAAATATTCTACTACGTCATCAACCGCAATGGGTTGGCATTTTGTCAGTACCCATTTTGGACATACCATCAATGGTAATCTTTCTACAAGGTATTGCAACATTTGAAAAGATCCTCCTCCTTGTCCCAAAATGACAGCTGCTCTAAATATCGTAACAGCAGCGTTTGATTTTTTTAGAATTTCGCCTACCTCCATTCTACTTCGCATATGTTTAGATAATTCTTGTTGCGGTGCATTGGTCAAGCCCCCAAGATAAATAACTCTCAATACACCTGTTTCATTTACTGCCTTAGCAAAATTTTCTGCAGCAACTCTGTCGCGCTCGGCAAATTTTTTCCATTCCTTTGAAGATCCTTCCATTGAGTGTATAAGATAAAAAGCAACATCAACGCCAGATAACGCCTTTACTAATTCATTATAGTTTTGAGCATCAGCTTGTACCAATTCCAAATTCTCTCTGCCATTCTGAAAATATCTGGAAAATAAATGGGGTTTTCTTGTCATACATCTTATGCTCCAGTTTGTTTTGCTAGGTGAAACCAGTAGCCTTCTAACAAGTCTCTGGCCAATGAATCCGCTTGCTCCAGAGACTAGAATCCTAATTTTCTTTTGCTTGTTTGAATCGATACTATTGTTAGTACCAATATTTAGCCTGTTAGTTTGTAGGTTATTCACGTCCATCTCATTTATTAGCAGTTTCATCAAAGTCGTTTTACTCTATTTAAATTAAAAGGAGATAATTGACAAATTTCCTATTATTCTATCGTTGCGGCGTCCATGAGCTGTCGTGTTGAGATCTTTACTCCTGTCATTCTTCCTGCTAATAGTCCAAAGACGGCGCCATAGACTAGATGGAATAGTAACGATGCTCCTAGTACGAAATAGTACAGTCCGGCAAAGTGATTTGCTATAGAGCTAGCGTAGGGACTGGTCTCTGTAATCATTAACGTATCTAATTTAGGTTGAATTCCAAATGTTGCTAGTGGGGCAAACAATACTGCCCACAAAGATATTCCAAGCACTAAACCAAGATATACTCCAGTTTTCATATTGTATGGAATTAGTTTTTTCCAGAATAGTGCTACCTGCCCAAATATGTTACCAGCAACAGTACCAGTCAGTGTATGTAGTCCCATTCCAACGTATTGAGCGGACGCGGGATCGTCAAAACCTAATGATAATCCTATTACTGCAAAAAAAGTTCCGCTTGGTGTACCTGATGCAAAGTCTATAACTACTAGCAATCCCGAAATTATCATAGCTGATATCAGTCCCGCAAATGTGCAATATACAATCAACATTTTTGATGTTTGTAGTTCCTCCATAACTCAATGCACGTCGCTCTTGTATTTAAACTAATGCTAACTTTGGATTCTAGTGCTAACTTATTAACAACAGAAGCAATGAAATTTCAAAATCATAATCTTGAGGTCTTTCTACGAGATTAATAATATTTGATTCTTGCACAAGGCGCTGAAAGTATGTACAATGAGTCAGACCGACAATGAATTCAAGACTCGGAGAAGAGAAAATCAACATTAGAATTGATATTCAGCACATCTCTCGTAGGTTTTAGGCATTGAGACAAAGAAAATAAAATTTGGAAATTCGTAAGTTCTTCTAATATAGCTTAGCTTCTAGTGCCTGTTCCCTAGACAAGAACTTGTCCCAGAGTGAGCCAAAGATTATTCCCAAGATTCCCCAAAATACGCCTATTGTGGTTGCAGTCAAGACCCTGAATGTTTGAATCAAGTCCATGGATATTTCTATCTTGTCTGGATTGGAAGGCATAACAGCGTATGCCGTTACCATAATTGCGGCATACATCAATGGAATAATTATCTTCTTTGAGTTTATTCTCGTCTTAATCCAAATAACAGCCATACCTAATGCTGCCAAACCTGATATCATAATATAGCCTACGTAAAGAGTCTCGCGATAGTAAATTGTCTCTGGATCGCCAACCGCTGGAGGATTGGCAGGATATTTTAGAGCCACCATAAGGAACAATACAAACCACATTATTCCCGCAAGAAATATCGCCTTTTGTTTATTATTCTTACCAGGCAACTTGTTCCTAGTAAATACAAAAATCACTCCAAATAATGCTGCTAATCCTGCTCCATAAATAGCACCACCAGCAAAAGCACCTGCTTTCTGCCAATATCTATAATCAATCAATTCAGACATGTTCACATTCTCACCTGAGGAAACTTGTTTTTGAACTTCCAAGGCTATTGCTTTATCAATAGTTGGTTCCACGATCCCTAGATTGAGGAACGCGAGAATTATTCCAGCAATGACACCAGAAGTTAGAGTAATCCCAACTAATGTCAATGCTTTCAAAATAATCTTTCACCGAAAGTAACTAATGACACGGAAAACCTGCAGAGTGTCTCATGTCGTGAGTAAACTCATGAATCCACATAGTGTCAAACGCACTTTGTCCTTCAACCACACTAAATAATTGCCCTTGATCATAACCTACAACGAACATTGTAAATACTAAAACGGCAATCAGAAATCCAATAACTACAGGTAAACTATCTAATGCTTTTACTGTACTCTGCTTGGTAGTCGACATCTCCGTATGAGTAGGTTTCGGAGTATATAAATTATAGGATAGTTTATCCAACTGGATTTTAACTATTAGAATCTAAAATCAAATATATACTTGAAAAACTGAGAACATTTACATCCCTAATGCATACGTATGTGAGGACGCTTCAAAAAGTTGCAACGAGATATGCACCTAGTAGAGTTCTTTCTTACGATATGGTACATGTGTTCAAAACATTACAGCTTATCAACGACAAGGGACATGTGAGCAGAGAAAATCTATGTAAGGAACTGGAACTTGGGGAGGGAACAGTAAGGACACTAATCAGACATCTTAAGATGCATGGTATGGTAGAATCCTCCAATGCGGGAACGAAGATGACCAAAAAGGGAAGTTCATTATTATCAGATCTTTTATCTTCACTTCCTACTGAAACACGCCTCTCAAAATGTAAAATAACCTTGGGAAAACACAACTATGCAATACTTATAAAAGAAATGAGTTTTGCTGTCAAATCTGGAATAGAACAGAGAGACGCTGCAATTAAGGTAGGAGCATCAGGAGCAACAACTCTGTTATTCAAGGATAACAAATTTCTTATTCCGCAAACTAATTACGATGCGTTGAAAGGCGATGAAGAACTGGCAAAGCAATTAATTCAAAATCTACAACCTCATGAAGAAGATGTCATAATAATAGGAACAGACAATTCATCAAGAAAGAGAGCAGAGTTTGCTGCGAAGAATGCTGCGTTGATAACTGTCTTGAGTCATGAAAAGCACTAGTTCGCATATTCGATGCCTTTTCTATTGAATTATTAGTAGTTATTTCCGAGTTTCAAAGATTGGATTGTCGGCGTTATCAATTCCATCCAACCTGAATATTGTGTTACTAAAATCAATACCCTATAAGAATAGTAGCTGTTGGAACCATTAATTATGATATGAGTTTGTTTTAATGATTTCTTGATTATCGGACTAACAAACCCACTCATATCCATTTGCACTGAATTCGTCGGAGAAAATAGAACCAGATAGTTCTATCACCATAATTAGGTTGTTCATCCAAGATAGTTTTTGCGAATTAGTAAAGCCTGTTGTAACATTGAGGCCCTTAATTTCACCACCTTCAAGTACTTTGCCTTTTTCATGCGACCACCACATGAATTGTTCACCGAGTTCGGTTGTCAGTGTACCCTGCCAAGAGCCATCAATTATGCCATGAGGATATTTTGTTATAGTGCCTGAAGCAAGATTTTTGCCACTTGGATATCTTCCAACGCCTTTTATATCCGATGTGAAACTGATCTCTGTAACTACTCCTTCCAGTGGATGAACCTTTGCAACCTTGAAATCTGATATTTTACCAACCTCTTCAAAGAGTTTTTGTCCTAATACCATGACTGATGTTGATATTCCATTATATTTGAAATTTTTCGAAATATCTCAAGCTCTTATCAAGTATGTTGTTCTTAGCTTAGCCCACAGTGAACAACAGAAAAAGTATTGATAAAGTTGTCAAGCTGCTTGATTTGATAGATAAACATATCAGAGAAGAAAATTGTCAGCATGATCCAGCTGAGCTTCTCCAAGAATACGAGAGCTTAACGACTGTTTAAACAGACATGGTTGGGGACTAATATAGAGCTAGTAGGTGCTTGTCTGATTTAGAAAGTGATGGATGATGAATATTCGACTAGTTCTAGATAAGCCGTGAAATCGAAATGGAATAAATTTTAAACTTGGTCTTCTAAAAACACATCGTGGAAAGTATTAATTTTGTATGCCTTGGTCAAACCGAATTTGTAAAGGAGTTAGGTAAGAAAGGACAGTCAAGTGACATTACAACATACGATAGCAAAAAAGATGACAGAATCATTACCTACGTAATACCTTCAGGCTTTCCTGAAAAAATCCAACCATTGATTACTTCACTAAATCTTGGAGAGTATTCTATAGTGAACGTCGACAAACTAGATAAGTATCTAGGTGAGCAAATAGTAGCTTTAGATCTACTGCAATTAGATAAAGGATTTCTCCTTCACTCTTACGGAGTTGACAGCAATGCCCTTGAGAGTCTATTAAGAAATACCGTTGCGTCATCATTTAAGGTTGAAAAGGATATTGAAAGTCTTAAACAGAGTATCAATTCTTTGTCTCCGGTAAGAAGAGATGGACCTGGAATTCTCAATATAGATAACATATTTAATGTAAAAGGAGTTGGTATTGTCGTATTGGGTATTCTTAAACAGGGAGTTATCAAAGTACACGATGAGCTAACACTATTCCCCCAAAAGAAAACGGTTACCGTTAAGAATATACAGATGCATGACAGGAATGTTGATGAATCGCATAGTCCAGCTAGAGTAGGTCTTGCTCTTACAGGAGTTTCTTTTGATGAGATAACCAGAGGAGATATTGTTTCCAACGATACCTATTTTACTTCAGCCGCCCAAGAATTGATTATTGATTTCAACATGGTTCCCTTTTATAAGAATGATCTTTCCGAAATTCACTCCTATCTTTTATCCATAGGGACTCAAATCAGAGCTGCAAAGATACAGAAATTAGGAAACAACAAACTCAAGATTTTATCTGATAGTATATTTTCATTTAAAACCGGTGATATCGCAATCCTCTTAAATCCAGATAGTAGAGATATACGAATAGTGGGTTCAGGAAGAATAAGCATGTGATATTTCGGATACACGTCGGTCTCTAAATTCTTATATCAACGAGTTTAAAATCAATATTTAGTAAATAGATACTTAAAACCAAACATCTAAACAAACTGAAAAAATTCTTAATAGTAACTTTATCACATAGAAAAACATTGAAAGGATATAAAACAAACATCGAAAAGGACACGATAGAGAACAATAACTTTAGGAAGGTATTGTATACATCAAAACATATTCAACTTGTACTTATGACTCTACGACCTGGAGAAGAAATTGGAGAAGAAGTTCATGGTGAAAATGATCAATTCTTTCGTATTGAAGGCGGACATGGAAAATGCATCATTGATGGCAATGAATACGAAATTAAGGATGGTGACGCACTGGTAATTCCAACCGGATCAAAGCACAATATCATCAATGTTGAAACCCATACAGATTTGAAAATATATACTCTTTACGCTCCTCCTCATCATAAGGACGGTATATTACGACCTACTAAAAAGGAAGCCGAAGAAAACGAGGCAGAATTTGATGGTAAAACTACTGAATAATTATACTTGTAAAGATTTTCCAGTCTTAACCACCAATAACTAAATTTCCTATTTACTGCTACTTCCTAACTAAATTTCAGTAAACATACATCAGTGACAGTGTAATCATTATACTTCCTCTATCTGTCGTTTATCATTGACATACAATCCAACAATTTCTGCATCAAATTTCCATGAGGAAACTTGTTGTACGGCCTTACCAATATTTGCATAATGATGTTCTCTGTTTCCAGGGTTACCTGCACAATCAAAATGTCCTATGACTGCTATTATTCGCGAACCGTGTTTCTCAGTTGATATTGAAACTGCATTACGAATTAACACGATCGTGTCTGAAATTCCTGAAGACGATATGACCCCATCCACTCCTGGGAAGGTAATCATGTCAACACCGTGAATGCCATACTTGTGCTTCATAAAGTCTATTACAGGCTCTTGAGTTCTTCCGTCAATACAATTTATTGCGGTTCCAAATTTGAAACTCATTTCTAAATAACCTATTAGAGTTTCTGCGGAGTAGTTAATATTTTTCCAAACAGCTGGGAATCAGCCATTTTTATATGTCCTTCAACCATTCTGCTAAAAGGCAGGATAGTATCTATCACAGGTTTTATTTTTCCTTTGCTTACCCATCGGATTACTTCTTCTAATCCGGCTTTAGTTCCCTGCGTTGCACCCAATAAATTTACTCCTTTGAAAAACAGATATCTTAAATCAATAGTAGAATCATATCCGGTAGTAGCGCCTGTAGATACAAGGGTGCCGCCCATCCTCAATAGAGTCAGTTCCTGTTGAAAAACAGATTTGCCAATATGCTCATAAACAACATCCACTCCCTGTTTGTTAGTTATCTGACGTACTTTGTTATGCCAGTCTGATTCCCTGTGATTTACTACAAAGTCAGCGCCTAACTGCAGGCACTTGTCCATCTTTTCCTTATTTCCAGCTGTAGCAATGACATTACAATTGTATAATTTGGCGATCTGAATACCGGCTATTCCCATACCACTACCTCCACCCATAATTAGAACTGTCTGTCCGGGCTGTATATCAGCTCGGGTAACAAGCATATGCCATGAAGTCATGCCCACCATTGAAATCGCTGCCGCGTCGTTGAACGACACATTGTCTGGAATCTTGACTACGTTTACCTCTGGCATATGTGTATACTGAGCAAAAGCCCCCCAGAGCGGACCTGTCTGAAAACCCCATACCATTCTACTCCTACAATTATATTCCTGGCCACCTATGCATTGGTTACATATTCTGCATGTCAAGTTTGGATGCACCACCACCCTGTCTCCGACTTTGATGTTTGTTGTGACATTGTCTCCGACTTCGACAACTGTTCCTGCCGCATCGCTTCCCGATATATGAGGCATTGGAATCTTGATTGGTTCACCCCAGATACCCCATAGGTCATTATAGTTGTACGAAGCTGCCTCGACTTTTATCAACACGCCATTGGATTTGGGTTTTGGTATATCGATATCTTCGATTTTTACTACCTGTCTGGGATCCTTACTATGATCTCTATAAACAGCCGCTTTCAATTTTATTCACCCGAAAATTTAGCCCAGATAGTCATTTATTCATAATGGTGAACCCCGACAAGCAAATTGTATTCGGCTTGCTTGGTTGATCCAACCCTGACAAATCAAACAGTCGATTCATTGCAAGGCCAACAATCTAAACAGAAAGAATGATGTGTTTCGCCTTACCCATGCGCTATTTTGAAAAAGAATCCTGACCAGAGGGATACCAAACCAAGGAAAGTAATTTTACAGAAATATCATTCTTGTTTGGTTTGAACAAAACAGTCTCAAGAGCGTCTTGTTGATTTGTTTTGGTATTTAGAGAGGCCACCTCCGAATCAAACTCTGACTGAACATTTAACAACTGTTGATTTAATGATTCTAAAGACTCTTTGGCGTATTGCACATCCTTTCTTTCCTTCATTGACCTGCCAATACCTCTCGCCAAACTAGATGTTCTTCTTCTTCTTCTTCCCATGAATGCTCCCAATAGAGATGTACCAATAGAAATTGCAGTTTGTACATTTTGTTGTTTTACCTGGTCATTTTCCTGGTTCATTTTTTGTTTGGCACGGTTAACCTTTTCTTGAATAGCGGCCAATCTTGGAGCATACTTTTTACGTAATTTTTCTGCTGATTCATCGCGATTTTCTCTTACTTTCTGACCTATTCTAAGACGAAAATCTTTTTCGGATTCTCCGGCACGAGAAAGACTTTGTGTAAGGGGATCCTTATACAGAGTTAGCTTGTTATTCTGAGATAGCCATACTATGAAATCTTTTTTCCAATCATCATATTTTTCACTCTTGTTAATTACAGATGGCGGATGTACAAAAAGAGAGTTTTCTGTGGCAGGATCCTTTGAAATTTCGGAAAATTTCAAACCAATCTCCTGCGCATTTTGCCAGTCTACTGGAACAGCATCATCTGTTACCGGAGTAACGAAAATTACATCTTTTACAAGATCCAGTCCTTCTTGCTTGTCAGAGAAAGTTAAACTTGCTCCTCCTAAAATATATGGATGATAGACAATGTTCTCCATATTTGTAACATTATTCTTAATAGGAATAAAGTACTGAGATATATTGGGAGGGATAGTTGGCCTCTGTCCGGGTTGATTGACATCAGCATTGCCTGAGATATCGGTTTTTAAGAGTTTAGCATTTGTTTTTTCCTGCAGATTGGTCCTATCCGATGAAGATACTGAAGATACAGTTTCAGGTTGTGGCTCAGATTCATGGCTTTTTCTTAATGGATCCATTAAGACCTTAATCTGATCTCTAATCAAGGGACCCCTTAAATATGACAATGCCATTCTTGTTTGAAATATTTCCAGTCCATCTTCATGCGCGTTTGACATAACAAAGATTCTTTTATCTAGTGCTGATAATATTTTGTCAATCTCCTTTCGCTCAAAAGATTTTCCAAGAGTTTGCGAAGCTCCCTCTAAACCATCCAAGACTCTTTCCTTGTCTTTTTCAGTTTGAAGACGACCAATAAACCATGTTCCTGTATTTGATAATCCCTTATAATCCAAATCTACCGGATTCTGAGTAGCTAGAATGATTCCAAGTCCAAATGCCCTTGCTTGCTTGAGCAATGTCAATAGAGGTGTTTTTGATGGAGGGTTGGCGACAGGGGGAAAATAGCCAAATATTTCATCCATATACAAGATTGCTCGCAGGCTCGTGGTTCCTGATTGAGAACGTAGCCATCCTACTAATTGGTTTAGTAATAGCGATACAAAGAACATTCTTTCCTTATCATTCAAATGTGATATTGAAAATATAGATAGTTTGGACTTGCCCTTTGTGCCATAAAGTAAATTTTGGATATCTAACGAGTCACCTTCCATCCATGAAGAAAAACCAGATGAGGCAAGTAGATTATTTAGAGATGTGATTAAGGAAAACCTTTCATTTGCAGGGAAAAATGTTTCCGTGTCCAGTACACCTATTTTAATTACTGGGGGTGACTGGATAAGTTGTATTATAGAAGGAATGTCAAGATTCTTTCCATCCTTCCATGAATATTCAATGATTGAAGATATGAGGATGTGCTCCCTACTTTTAATCGGATTTGCATCGATTCCAACTAATGATAAAAGACTGGTAACGGTACTTGATATCTTCTCCCTAAGGGCTTCGTTATCTTGCATTATCTCCTTGGGTGGTACTTCAAATGATTTTAGAATTGAGACTGGGATTCCTGAATTGCTACCGGGAGTATAGATTACAAAATCTGCTGATTCACGAAGTCGTTTAATACGTGCACCATCTTGATTCCACTCAGCTAAACCCTTCTTCCATTTTTCGGACTCTTGTTTTGCATAGTCTTTTATCGTCCCTTTGT
>JAICFW010000087.1 GCA_025923455.1 Nitrososphaeraceae archaeon
ATTAATAAAAACAGATTTACTTTTTAATATGTCCGTCTTAGTAATTATCCCTACCAGGAATCCTCTCCCGTTTACAACTGGAAGACCACTTATTTTGTTTCTTATCATCAATGTTGCAGCGTCAGAAACGTCGGTATCCGTTCCAACTGTTATAAGGGGATGACTCATGATATCCTGCGCCAAAACAAATGCCATAAATCCACTAGGAATGAATTTTTGATGTCTCTTAACTTTGGTTGATTTCGGGGAACTTATCCACAGTCTTTCAAATAAGGCGGTGCTTCGCCTAGTACTGATGGGTAAGAAATCTCTTGTAGTAACAATACCAATTGGTTTCTTATTTTGTTTTACAACTACGCGAGATATATCATACAAGTCCATCAACATGGCGATCATGTGGATTGTCTCATCAGGATAGACAGTCCGTACCTTCTTTTGCATACATTCGTACACCTTATAAAACGCAGACTGGTGATAAGCATAAATCTCAACTAGATCAGTCTTTGTAATGATTCCTTTGTCTTTTCCAACATTATCAGTCACTACTAACGAGCTTATGTTATTCCTCAACATAAGTTTTGAACACTCATCAGTCACTGTATTCTCGTCAATGGTAACAAGCTTCTTACGAATTAAGTTTTTTAATCTGATCTCATTTAAACGCTTTGTTGACGAAGTTTCGTACAAGAATTTAGCGACATCGTTTTCAGTCACAATGCCAAATGCTTTGCTGTTGATAGATACTACTATTCTACTAATATTGTATCTTAACATAGTGTTTCTGGCGTCTAGCAGTGTCTTACCTGAATCTAACATTATCATCTTTCTCGCAATATCTTTAGCTTTTATGATACCTGATTCTATATTATGTAACTTTTTGAGATAAATATTGCCTTTCGCAGATGTCACAAACAGACCTAAAGTGTGATGGTATCGCAACAAATCTTTACTCTGTAGTTCGGCAATTAATCTTCTGAGTTTTACTCCAGACAATGAGAAACGTTCCATTATCTTTTTTTTAGATACTCCTTCAGTAGCTATCTCTAAGATTTGTCTTACTATCCTATCATGCGATCCAAATTTCAGTATTGTTTGTTTGGTCAAATTGGGTATTTTAAATTAGCGTCCGATCGGATCAGGTTAAGATCAATTACGTGTACCCATATGATTGATAGTTTGGTCTCCTAGAGAAATTGCTTTTGGAGGGCCTTGTCTGACGCTGCCTCTTGAGGAACCAAGATTTTCATATTGGTCAAGCCTTCTTTCAACATTATTCTATGTATAAATTATTCTAGCGATATGAAAAAAGTTCAAATCTCCTACTAATCTGCAATTGATCGTGTTCTGGTTACCTTGTAATGCAGTGTATGCCTACGATTAAAATAAGAATTACAATTACAAATCCATGTGACATCAAATAGATTAGGTATTACAAAGAGAAAACCAAATTTTCCAGATGCCTTCGAGGACATTTTTGAAAGCTTTAGGAGGGATGTAGAAGATGCATTCACTTTCCCTCGGTGGAGTTCATTCCAAAGGCTAAATAACCTATCTGACTTGGAAGATCGCCTTCCATTGTGCGATATGGAAGACCTCGACGACAGGTATGAACTTACATTAGAAGCTCCGGGAATTCCAAAAGACAAAATCATCATAAAGGCCGGCACTAACTACATAGACATATCAGGCGAGCAAGAAAAGAAGACAGAAGAAAAGAGGAAAAATTACTTGTACAATGAAAGGTCCTATTCATCTCTGAAAAGACGTATTTCAACTCCTGATGAGATCATTCCATCAAGAATAGACGCTAAAATGGAAAATGGTGTTGTGCACATTCAAGTTCCCAAAAAAACACCAACAAAGACCGAAGAAACTAAAGTAGAAATAAAATAATCCAATTACTCACATTCATCTTTATTATCCGAACTGCTATCGGTTGTTTCTAGTATAATCACTTAAATGTCCATGTTACAAGCAACGGAGGTCCTAATAATCGCATATAAACAGTATACTGAATCCATCATGAATAAATATTGGCGTTCAGATTTAATTGTTAAATGACCTCAGAAACAATATCGGTTTCAAAGCTGATGAACCGGAATGTGCAGACCGATTACGAAGATCAAAATATTATGAGTGCTTGCAATATCATGTATGCGAAAGATATTGGGTCAGTAATAATTGTTACCCGTAGTGAAGATCATAGTCCTGTTGGTATTATTACCGAGCGCGATATAGTGCGTATTTTAGGTAAGCTTAATCCTAATTTACTAAACACGCCGCTTAAAACGCTAATGAGTACACCATTAATTACTGTAGAAGAAACTGCATCAATGGTTGAGGCAACCAAGCTAATGAATGATAAAAAAATTCGTAGACTCGTAGTAGTGGATAGAAACAACAAAATGAATGGGATTTTGACACAGAAAGACATATTTACGGCCATCAATAAAGACCCTAATTTATTTTCTGGATTTTATGGAGAAAATTTCTCTTCAAACTTCAAAGCAGTCTTCGAAAAATTCAATCAATATAGATTAGAGAACTTGATGCCCGAATTCAAAGAATATTGAATAGAAAATTGACGAGTTACCCATGAGCACTTCAAGTTATTAGCTCCTACCTTTGATTTTGCCTCTGGTCCATTTTTCTCTTTGTTAAAATTAAGCATAGAATTATGATGCAAATTAAAGGAACGAATGCAGAAGTTATAACATAAGGATTAAGATATAGAATGGTAACAATTGTCATTACCAAACCTAGTACTGGCAATATGGGTAATTTCTTGACACTAAATGGTGACATAAAGGGCCTCTGTAATCTAGGCCGTTTCAATCTAAGGCTAATTACTGACAAGTTGATAAATGCAAATACTACCAATATGCTGAAGACTGAGATACTGGCAATATCTGCAAGTCTACCAGAATATAAAATGATGGTGACTAAAGTAAAGGCCGTAGTAAACATTGTTGCTAACCATGGTGTCCTTCTGGAGGAGTGGACTTCAGCAAGTGTGTCAGGAATAGCTTCATCATATTTTGCGATTCCAAAAATTATCCTAGAGCCAGAGATTAGCATCATTAGTACTGTGTTGGTCGTGGCAAATAGTGCAAAGATAGTTAGAATTATTGTACCGTTGCTGCCTAATGCTTTTGAGGCTGCAAGTGCAAGAGGGGCATCAGAACGAGACAATTCTTCCCATCCTACCAGCGCAATAACAGATACCGCAACTAGAATGTAGATTATTGTTGTTAACAGAATAGAAAAAAGTAAAGCTCTCGGAATTGTTCTAGTTGGATTTTTGGTTTCTTCAGAAATGTTGGAAATATTCTCAAATCCGTAATACGCAAAAAATACTAGCAGAGTGGATGCAAGGATTGTCGAAATAATTGCGGCTTTGGACGAATAAGCGGCGCTAGGCATTTCGAAATAATTGGTGTCCGAAACTAATCCTACAGACAGTCCTATTGATATGATAATTAGGAGTCCTGAAACTTCTACTAGTGTAAATATTGTATTTACCCGTACTGATTCCTTAATTCCATAGTAATTCAAAAATGACAAGACTAGAACTAGGATTAAAGCATACAATAGGGGTGGATATTGCGGTAGAATGACGGCTAAGTAACCTGAAAATCCAATGGCCACCGTTGCTGCAGACGATATCGCTACAAAAATAGTCAAACAACCCACGAACAAGGCCACAAAATTACTACGCAAAGCTTCCTTCACATAGACGTATTCGGCAGCGCTTTTTGGAAAAAGAGATGATAATTCGGCATAGCTTAATCCGGTCAGTGATGCCATTCCTGCTGCCAATATGAATGAGATCCACAATGCATTGCCAACAATTGCGGCCACATCTCCAATTAGGACATAAATTCCGGCTCCTAAGATAAGCCCTGTTCCATACATTAGAGCCTGGAATAGGGTGACGCTGCGTTTTAGTCCCGGACCGGTATCTATTCTATGCATAAACGAGCTTTCACTGGTTAGTATCTAAACCATTAGATAAAGCAATAAGAAAAATGGTGGTATTTTACTCATATACGTAGAAGACAGAATTGTTTAAAATAAGTCTGGCAATCTAGTATTAACTTGTATTATGAAATATACAGTAGAAAACTTTGTGTATGGCGCTATCGATGGCGCAGTTACCACATTCGCTATCGTAACTGGAGTAGTAGGAGCGTCTCTTGCGCCATCCATCATAATAATACTGGGATTTGCTAATTTACTAGCAGATGGTTTTTCGATGGCCATTGGAAATTATTTGGCAGTAAAAACACAAAACGAGTTTATTCAGAGAGAAAGAAAAAGAGAGGAATGGGAAATTGATAACCGGATTGAAGAAGAACAACAGGAGATTCGCGAGATTTATAGCAAAAAGGGATTCAAAGACGAACTTTTGGATGATATTGTAAGAATAATTACTTCAAGGCGAAAGGTGTGGGTAGACACAATGATGAGAGAAGAACTTGGATTAATTGAAGGAAAAAACAGTCCCGTTGTAAGCGCTGTAAATACTTTTGTAGGCTTCAACGCAATAGGTATCATCCCTTTAATCCCTTTCATTGTTGTATACTTAACGGGTTCAAATATATTCATTAGTAACGCTTTTTTTTACTCAGTTTTGGCCACAGCAAGTTCATTCTTCTTGATAGGGAGTATCAGAGGTAAAGTTGTACGCAAACCAATGATGATTTCTGGATTCAATACTCTCCTAATAGGTGGGGTAGCTGCTGCAGTATCCTATTGTATTGGATATGTCCTAAGTATGATAATTGATTAATGGGTAATCAGAAAAAAATGAAATCTTACTAGACACGACATTTATTTTTATTCAAGGCGAAGATCTTCCCAGCTATCACGAGAAATAATTATAATGTATCGTTAATTAAAATAATACATATGAAGCGCAAACGGATGTCTTCCATACTTGTTGGCATTGATGGGTCTAAATATTCAGAGAAGGCTTTTGAATATGCATGTGAACTGTCAATATTGAAAAACATTCCCCTGATAATCATAAATGTTGTCGAGGAATATGCCACTACAGGCTACTCCATCTCAAGAGAATTAAGAAGGTCGAGTAATGAAATGCTTCGCGAATATAAGGGGAGAGCTGAATCAATAGGCATTCAAAACTCAAGTACAATTCATTCTGTGGGAAATGCAGTTGAAGAAATATTGAAAATTGCCAACAGGAAATACATAGATACTTTAGTCATAGGAAGTAGAGGAAAGTATGGGACCTCAGATGACATGATAGGTGGTACATCGTATAAGCTCGTTCATTACTCCAAATGTACTGTAACTGTTGTAAAATAGAGATCAAACTCTAGTATTGTCACCTAAGCACTAAACTTGTATGTGCTTTAATTACTCCTGTCGAATAATCTAACATATAAAAAATAATGATGTAGTCATATTTAGGACTCTCGCAAGTTGACAAATTAACCAAGTGTATTTCTAAAAATAAATCTACTTAAAGTAGTACATCGCATATTAAGTAAATGACGGTAAGTGTCAGAGACATAATGAGAAAAGATCTACACACAATAGCAGTGTCGTCTTCTATTCAAGACACCGCAATTTTAATGAATGATTTAAAAGTGAGTTCGTTACTTATTGTGGATACATACGGTAACCCAGTTGGCCTCGTAACTGAACGAGACTTGGTGAGGAGAGCATGCGTTAAAGATCAACTATCCAGTCAGGTTACAAATAAAGAGATAATGTCATCTCCTCTAATAACCATAGATGCAAAATCATCAGCTTCAGACGCAATAGATCTTATGTTAAAAAATAAAGTTAGGCATTTACTCGTTGTTGATAACGAATCTGGAAATAGCGGAAAACCAATCGGAATCATCACTCCTTTGGATTTGATGAGATATGATGATTACCCTCGTGAGGAGCGTAGTGATGTGCTTGAAATGATCTTAGAGTATTATGTATAATTGCAATCTTGAAAATACTATTTTATGATAAGCTCCATATTTGTTCATTATTGAATTCTATAACAGAAAACTATGACCGAAACAAATTTTTATTGTAGGTTGTAGTTTTCTTCAAACACCGAAGTTTAATATTAATTCACTGCTGTTTTCTCTTTATAGTAATGACAAGCACTGTTATTGCGGCTGCAGGAAGTAAAATAGCAAGTATTTTACTAATCCATATACCCAAGTCATCGTTACTTGTTCTTGGAGAGGAGGGGAACGGATCTAAGATACTCGGCGGTGATTGATGAGGAACAAAAACACCAAATGAGGCGGGTATTTTAAAGTCGTTACCTCTATCCAGTCTTAACAGAACTTGATGAGTGCCGTCGTCAGGAAATATGTACTTGACGCTAAAGTGTCCAGCGGAAATACTGATATTTTCAAACTTAAATAATCTCTGACCGTTGGTAACGACAACCCTACCTGTGAGATTCTCTATGTGCTCTCCTGTAGACAAATTCTGAATATTGAATTTTAATTCTGTAAACGTGTCTATTATAGGACTTTCTGGTTCATAAGCGAATTGAATTTGTACACTACCTTGTTTGCTTTGCCACTGCTGAATTCTTTCAGCATCAAAATGGGCTTCTGAAGAAAGTATTATACTTTCTGATACGAGGATGGTGGAAAATAATACAATTAAGAATGGGACAAAGGCGCAAGAGTATGGAGAGAGCTGGGTGACGAGTCTCGACATTTATGATGAAGATTTGATGCTATCTGGTATAAATCATACTTTTCACCACACAATTTCCATAGTTGTTACTTTCAAAACATTTAGTTTATGAAAGTGAATATTAATATCTCAACTAAATACCGCCGATGGAAAAGATAAAAGACACTTACCTCGAAGATTCAATTTTATGCCAAAGAAAAAATGAATTAAATTGCAAAGAGAATTAATAAAATAATAAAAAATTAGGTAAATTCGTCGGAGACTATTTATGTTTTTATATTCCTATTCATTCTCTTCTGAAGCAACACCTATAGCTTCTTCTGCTAATTCAAGTTGATTCAATGCTTCTTCTGTAGTTCCGTTTTGAAGTGCAGCTTTTGCATTTTTTATGTGTTCGGATACAAAGTTTGTAGGACAGCCTGTAGCATTAATTTGCTGGACTGCAACTATTGTTACTCCTAAAAATACTGCTATGATGCCGAAGGTTAGAATATTTTTCATATTTGTCATTCACTAAAGTTTTATTCAATAGTATATTAATACTATAGTAACATAGTTATCATATTTTAATTACGAACCAAACAGTTCCTTAATTTTAATCATTATGCATTAATATCATAGTTTTGTGCACAATTTTACTATTTAGAAGATTATTGTTTCTAACAATTTTATTAAGAGAGACTAAGCAAATATATTCTTTAATTTAGAATTATTAATGTATGAGGATTAAATCGATGTGAATTAACTGGTTTTTCGATTGGAAAACTTTATTCAGTAATTTCAGAGTCAAAATATATTGAGTATATTACAATATTTCAAACCAGATCATTACGAAAATGGATAAATTTACATTTATGTTGTAATAGTTTTCTCATTTTGGTATTTAACATCATAAATTCTTTGTAACATCATTGCCAAAGGTATTACAAATGCCTGTTGGGATATTTTTGTTATTACGTCTCTATAATCTATCGCATATTCTTTAATTATTAATTCTGTTCCCGGGATTGGAATTCCTGTCGTAGCTCTAAAATAATAAACAGTCAATATCGATACAGTCCCAATCAAAAGTACATAATATGGTATCACATTATTTGGTTTCACGAATATCAAAACTGTTGTAACCACATAACCTATTGCTACCAATCCAAAAAAGACACCTTCGCCAAGTTGTCTTGTACTTTTATTTACCATTCCTTGCTGTGAAGAACTTTGTGACTCTCCAAATTCTAGGAGTGAATGTTCTACGTATACTATGACGTTTGGAATCATAAATCCGATAAATATTATTGACAAAATTGTCATATGTTTATTATTCTTAAAGATCATGTGTAACGTTTATCAAAGTACTTGAGTTTAGTATATTAACATTAGAGTAATTTTGTTATAGGGTAAGTTTTCTCAGTAATATTATTATAAGACAAATAAAGTTACTCCCGCGTTAAAATTCTAAAATTGTCCCTCATAACAATACCTTAATTACATTAAAAAGTTAAACAAAATATTTGACGCGAGCAAAGAGATTTTCATCAGAATATACCATGTTATCTATATTAGAATATCTTTGCTTGTATACTAAAAAGACTCCAGTAAGCAAATATCATATAATGACTAAAATTAATGCAATCAGACAGCAGCGCCCTGATAGAATATCTAATATCTTAAATGGATTGGAAGAAAATGGCTATATTAAATCAATAATTGACGATGTATCTAATACTAAACTATATCTTATTACAGAAACCGGATTTGATGCTTATTTAAAATGGATTAAGGATTTTTTGTTTTTTGTTCGAACTATGAATAATGAAGAGTAGAATTATGATGATGATGATTAAGTTAACACATTGTTTAAGCTCTTTAGATCATGATCCTCATTATTAACCGGTTTTTCTATGAGAATCAGATTACCACTAATTTTATTATCTTTGATTTTGTTAACTAAAATGTAACTCTCTTGGGATATACTGTCCCCTATCATTATGGCTAGTCCTATTTTGTCTCTTTTCTTATACTTTTGTAATGATTTTAGGAAATCTTCAGTAGTCCTTTTGTCAATAACTTTATCCAATATTTTTATCAAGATACTTCCATATTCTTGAATAGCATCCTTTAAAGAATCGGAATCTATGGATTTTATTGTTGAATTATCAATTAAAATATCAAAACTGGTAATACCATCAATGTTAACATTATAAAATTCCTTTTTGTCAGATTTTGAAAGATAATATTCTAAGGGGTCAGAAATTTGATCAATTACTTGTGGTAATGCATACAGAATTTCTTCCTTGCTCTTGTTCTTGATTGTTAGAATTATGCCCGTTTTAATTGCATTGTTTTCAAATAGATTTGACCATTTATGCAATATCTTTTGAGAATGCAACACACGTCGAATTAAGAATAAAGTAAAAAGAATAAGAAATACAGATGCGCTGATAATAATCGCGTCAATTGTTTCGTCTGATAAAATTCTAATAAATCCTAAATCCATAACTAAATCCAAGGCCGTCAGAGATACAATTAAGACTAAAATCGTTACAACAATTGGAATATTTTTTGTAAATGATTTTATTAATTGCGATGCCTCAGAACTATATTGTGTAAGCGTAACAGAATCAGCACTTGGATTAAGACCTGTGTTATCACTTTCAAATCCGTTGTTTGTCATTAAAGATAACATTTAATGAGGTATTGAATATATAAATAGTAATATAACTATTGTATAAGGCCAAGCGTTCCGGTTGTGATCCATTTTGCTTGAAGCAATATCTTTGAAAAATATGTGATTTCATATGGTCTATTCGAAGCACCCCATAAGAATAATTATTGTATGCCAGCAACAACTAAATTTCAAAAGTTGTTTGCTAATTTTTCCTATCACATTCCAGCAGTTATTGTATTTATCTAGCAGAAATTTTTGTGAAGAGTATTTCGTGATTTCCATTAATATAATCTTCCCATATTGCATATATGTTATTATTTGAAATAGTAATAGATGGACATTCAGAAACACTCGGATTATTACTTAGATTAAATAATTGCACATAATTATTTTTTTCTTTCTGATTATTCAATAGTAGTCCAAGTATATCTTCATTTTGTTCAGAAAATGAATTTTGCCAAGCTATGAAAGTGAGATTATTGAAGCTTGTTACTTCTACATTAACAGGATTCTTGATAACATCTCCTGATCCGGTAAAATTATTTGCATCATCAAAACCAATTATTCTTTTGGAAAATATATTTAAATTAGTAAATGTATTGCCATCATCGTTACTCTTAACATAATGGATATTATCTATATTTTTAGTTAGAAGACCTCCCCAACCAATCAGCACTTCGTTTTTATTAACAGAGATTTGTGATTCTCCGAAATTATTATCATTATTTATTTTGATAGCTTGACCAAAATTATTTCCTCTGTCTGAACTCTTTACTAAAAATAATCCACTATTATTTTTGTTCTCATTATTCCACACAATATAGACATTATTTCCATACAAGTCGACTTTAGGAAAAGCATCAAGAGTGTCATTTACCAGCAATTTTGATTTTTTAAAGGAGCTTCCACTATCTATACTTCTGATTAATCTAATTTTGCTACTATTACTCTTGTCCAAGTCATTTTCATCAGATTCTTGCCATACAACATAAACATTTTCGTTAAAAACTGAGATTTCTGCATTAAATGAATTTTTTGAACTATTGCTTATGTTTATTGATTTACTAAATGTTTTCCCATTATCTTCACTTTTAGTAAATGTAATTTCTTTATTATTAGGATTAATTGTGTCCATCCAAACAATAAATATGCTATTATTAGACACTGCAATCTGAGGCCTCTCTGAAAATTCAGTACTATTACTCAAATTAATAGATTTACTAAATGTTTTCCCATTATCTTCACTTTTCATAAAAAAGATATCATAATTGTGTTTGGGTAAACTTTCAGTAACGGATTCTTGCCATACAACATAAACGTTATTTTCAAACGATTCAATCTGACCATATATGGAATCTTCGCCATTGTTAGTTAAATTAGTTACATTTGAATTAGGATAATTAATCATTATTATATTATCATCCTGTTTTAAGTGTTGAGAAGAACTATTTTGAAAGTCATTATAATCGCTGTCATAAACGGCGTTAATGTTATTACTATTAACGAATGGACATAAAACTAAGATTAAAAGAATATAATTCATTTTTGTTAAGACTCTGTCTGTTACAAAAGAAAAGTTAAGCATGTTCTTGACAAATCTATCATATAAAATTGGATTAGTCACTTTAACTAGTATATATGATTATGTATTTTAATTTATTCAAATATCCATAAGATAAAAAATAAATTTTTATTGCCTTGACTTTAGACTCTCATATATGTTAGTTACAAAGTCTTTCGGTTTTATAAAACTATAATCCCGATAAGTAGTATCATATTGTGCGGTTGGTTTTGATTGTATTATCTCATCCAATGATTTACCCTCCTTAATCATACTACTTATCAAACTTCTAACATCAATCAACATATTTGCATAATCTTTTACTTTAGTTTGATTTGATATTCCCGAATGGCCTGCAACAACTTTAGTGTCATTGTTAATAATCGAAATTATGGACTTTAGCGAAGAAATTAAACCATCAATAGAACCCCCGGTTGATAAATCCATGAAAGGATAGGCTTCATCGCTAAAATCATCACCAACATGAATTACATTATTCTGTGTAAAATAAACTGCTGAATCACCGTCTGTGTGTCCATTATCTAGGTAACTGATTCTAATCTCATCATTATTTTGATAAAAAGTCATATTATCCGAAAATGTTATGATTGGTAAACCCTTTTTTGATAATGCTGGAATAGTTTGATTAATCATTTCAAAGAATTGATCCTGGTTAAGACGCTTCCTGACATTTTCATGTGAAACGATTACTGCCCCTGCTTCTCCAAGTCTTTCGTTTCCTCCAACATGGTCTGGATGCCAATGAGTGTTGATTACGAATTTTATTGGCTTGTTAGTAATGTTTGCAATAAGTGACATCATTTTCTCAGTAACCGGCGCATACTGATCATCCACAAGAATTATTCCATCGTTTCCAATAGAGAGTATTACATTTCCGCCCGACCCATGAATGACATACATGTTCTCAGTTAATCTAGTCGTATTAAGTTCTAAGTGTGTAGCAAATGTAATGGGGAAATTTGATGAAGAAATTAACAAAATAAAGGATCCGACTACCAATAATAATGAATACGCCGTAAGGAGCTTCGTGTCATAAATCATATCAGATAAACTGTATTTTTTGCTACTTCATTTAAGTTATATGTAAATTTACTGTTAGATGTTCGTACTAGAAGTTTTAAATCAGGATTTGCTACGTAATCATACGCTATCTTGGATTCATTGTTTAGGATGGCATGATTGGTGATTTCCTCACCGGACTGCACCAATCAATAAATACTTGTGGAAAGTGATTTAGAATTTATCAAACTAATTTATATTTTCTGGACATGTCGTTGTGTGAGTATTGGCATCCATCTCTGGCGAATCCCTAACCTTGTTGAAATATAAGCGACATCAGGATCGAAAACAATATTATCCGTTATTAGAATTTATAGGTGGAAATTGGCAAACTGTATCGAAACTGGGTCTCTGAGAAGAAAAATATGAAAAAGTTAGAACTACTAGTTCATTATTGTAGGCTTCTTCCCTTCCTAACAATTTTCATTTTTTGTTTCTTCTTTTTCATTCTAGATCAAAATGAACAAATATTGGGTCAAAACCAAGCCCCGGGTAAATCCATTAATGAAAGCAGTGTAGTGGACTATCCCTCGTTATTAGATAACAATCTCAAGATTGAGACTGTAGCCAGGGGTTTCGCTTTTCCGACTGGGATTACATTTTTAGGCAATAATGAAATCTTGCTACTCGAAAAAAATACTGGAAACGTATATAGAATAACTGATGGTAATGTCTCAAATATAGTAATTCATCTTAATGTCTCAATTGAAGATGAACGTGGATTATTAGGAATTGCAATGTCGAAAAATGATAAATCAAAACAAGACAACCCCTTTGTTTTTCTTTATTTTACATCCTGTTCTCAGGTAAAGACTGATTCTGGTATTTCTCCTGACTGTGGGAATTATTTATACAGATATCAACTTGATGCTAACAAGAATGTACTTGTAGACCCAAAGTTGATTCTTGAACTGCCTTCTCTGCCAGGGCCAAGTCACAATGGTGGGGTGATAGATATCGATAATCAAAACAATATTTATGTAGCTATTGGAGACTTGCAACCAAGTGCATTTAACAAAAATCAAACAGGGTATGACACTATGGCTCAGAACATTTTGAATGGAACTACTCCCGATGGTCGTGCAGGAATAATTAGATTAACTCAAGATGGTAAACCCGTTGACAATGGCATTCTAGGAGATGATTTTCCCCTTAACATGTACTATGCATATGGAATTAGGAATAGTTTTGGCATTGATTTTGATCATGTATCTGGAAATTTGTGGGATACTGAAAACGGCCCTCGATTTGGCGATGAAATTAATTTGGTTGAACCAGGATTAAATAGTGGATGGGAAAAGGTTCAAGGAATTTGGAAACTTAACCAGACAAAAAACAAAAATGTTACGTATAATCAATCCGATGAAAATATAAAATTGGTTGATTTTGATGGTAAAGGAAAGTATAGTGATCCGGAATTTGTGTGGGAAAAATCCATTGGTCCTACTGCTTTGGTTTTTCTAGCATCCGACAAATTAGGCGCAGAATATAAAAATGATATTTTTGTAGGTTCCGTAGAAAGCGGTATAATTTATCATTTCTCCTTGACCGAGGATAGGAAATCGCTATCTTTAACCGGTGATCTTGCTGATTTGGTGTTTAATAAAAAAGATAATGGCAGCCAAATAATCTTCGGCCAAAATTTTGGAATTGTAACAGATATGGAAGTTGGGCCTGATGGATACTTATATGTGGTATCAGGCGATCGGGGAACTGATGAAGGTGCTATATACAGAATAGTCCCAA
>JAICFW010000088.1 GCA_025923455.1 Nitrososphaeraceae archaeon
TCCCAATAAAGGATCTATATTTAATTCGGGGATAATGCCAGCATCTGCAAACTCGTTCTTTGAATTCACATTTAATGAACCTGGTGAGTTTCTATATCACTGTAACATTCATCCATGGAGAGTTGCTTCGGTTTATAGTAGTGATGCATTTTTCACAGGCGAGGGCTTTAAAATCGGTATAGGTTCGGGCGCAACTTGGAAGGTCGCGACACATCCAAGGGTATTACTGAATATCAATACACAGACGATACCGCTAGATGGAACTACTCCAGTTACCTATAACGTAACTATTGCCGAAGGTCATAGTAATAACACCCTATTCTCTAGGTGGTTCACTACTGCTGGCGAACCTCTACTGCTGGAGTTAATCGCCTTGCAAGATCAAACTACTTCTCACGGTCCAGATTTCAGCAGCACGGGAGCATACCATGTGCAATCAAACTTCAAGAATGGGTCTTCATACCCGATAGACGTCCAAATAGTGTCTGTGAACAACAAGCTCGTCGAAAATCCAATTAAGGTCTTATTCGAACTCAAGACCAGTTAATCTCACCGTCTAGAATAGGAAACGTTTTCAAGTACAAACAAAAGGCCAAAAGGTAATAATAAGAATAAATTATTAGATTATTATGCCTGTTATTGAAAAAGAAGTTCGTTCATATCATATAGGACATATCAGTGCCGATAACAGCGCTCCATATCCTAAAGAGTCAGCATGGATACAACTGATAGATGAGGATAAACAACATATCGGGAAACTCATATTTGTAGATATGTCACCTCTTCCTAACAATATCGTACACTCAAACAATGAGTTCGACGCTTTTTATCATCTGGATAGATTTAACGATATCGTAAATATATTAAGATATGAAAAACCTATCGGCATATATTTTGATACCGATTACAAAAGGTTTGAAATTCAAGCCACTCGGGAACCCGTAGGAGAAGAGGAATCATAGATGATGGTAACTATAGAGGTTGCCACACATACAAATATTTGAGCCTCTTGAAAAAGTTTTTGGGTTATATTCGTATTAAAATAATTTACCGTGAAAAGATTAATCTTAATTACGGATTTTCAATTCGTATACATTACCTCATCTCTTTGTTCATCTTCATTTTCAATCTTTTCGTTCGAAATCTTTTTCTTCTTCTTTACCAATCTTAACCTCCTGACTTCCTCTAGTATTTTTTTAAGTTCCTCCTCAGAGACCTTTGCAATTCTAGCGTCACATTCTAAACCTCTAGCATCAAGAACCTGTTCTGTTAAGTTAATAATCTCTTGTTTATTTTGTTCCTCTTCTGGAGTTAACATCTTGGCACTTACAAAACGAAAGAATGCGAATTCACTCATTTCTTATTATCCTCATATTTCATTATCTATTGTGACTTTTATCTATCTCGGTGTTAATTTCCGGTAAGGCTAACTTTTCCTCCATCGCATAACGAAACTTTGGCCCTAAATGTAGAAGGTAAAATAAAAAATTTACTTAAACTATCCGATGCGCCGTCTGATGGTGTCATCAGGCCTCCAGGATGAATACAGTTGCTTTCGCAACTTTAGTGCCTATTATCTTCAATATGTTATAAGACAGTTCTAATATGACAGGAGGGAACAATTGTAAACTGAATCGTTTACAAGTATTCCTCGACACCAATAGAAAATGCCCTCCTATCAGTGAGGATAAGTTACCCTAATATCGTAAAAACGATATAAAAAATTTGCACTTACTTTTGGCGCCCGAACTTGATATCGAGGCCTCTTTTTTCTGAATATTCATATGTAAATGATTCGTTCAACACTAGGGGAAAACTCGATATGTCATCTTGCCAGCACCTCGGACATGTGTTGTCACGTCCAATTATTTCTTCCAAGTGGGACTTGTCAAGCACTGTCATACTCCACAAGCAATCTTCGCATAGAAAAAATATTCTCTCTTTGCTTTTAGGATTGTCTTCATATTTCAGTTGTAAATTCGCCGTCATCTGTTTAAAAAGTGGTTAGTAAATCACCCATATTAACGAAGCACTGCACCACTCTCAATAATTTTATTTTATTAATACATTTTTATAAATGCCTTAACGTACATTAAAGCTCGGGCCAGTTTAAACAACTCATCAGTCCATATTAAACAATGACTGTATTTTTACTATATAATGAACCAAATGAGATCACAGGTCCCACAACACGGGGGAAATGCTCAGTATTTCGGCAAGATTGAAAATTAATAGAGAATATTTAGTGTGATTTTTATTTAAAGTAAATATACTAAATAATCAAATTACTAAATAGGTAAAAAGATAATGAATGATGAAAATAATACTTTGAACGATTTCACAAAATATGATATTTTTGAAAAATGGAAGAAATTACAAAATTTTCCTACTCTCGGCATGTTTGGTGCGTTGACAAAGGATTACAACGAATATGTGCAAGATATCATAGAGTTAAATCAAATCCTGATGGATCTACAGAAGTACATATCAAATTATTGGTTACAAATGTCAAGAACCCAATTCCAAGCAATTGGAAACGTCCTTTTGAAATCTAGATCCGATTCTAAAATGAATAATTCTGATTCCGAGAGATTTAGGCTGCTGGTAATCGATGCGTTTGAAGAGGCCTATAGTGCCCTATTTTCATCAAAAGAATTTTCTGTGGCATATAATGAAGTATACTCAAAACAACTCGATTTTATAAATTACATTAATAAAATAGTTGAAAAAAACCTTAATTTACTAAATATCCCGACTAGGTCAGAATTGGATCAAGTTCTAAAAGATCTTCAAGAAATGAAAAAGACTTTAAGAAATATTAAAAACGGTTATGAAAAACAAGTAAGAAAATAAGTTATTGTTATGATATAAATGACAATCCAGGATAAAACTACTCAAAATCAGAATCAAATCGATTGCTCAAAGATAGTAAAAACGATAGAGTTACTGTCAAGAGGTAATCATATCTCTGTCGGGGATACTCCAAATGATATCGTGTATGAAACAAGATTATTCAGACTTTTACATTACCGCAGTTTAGTAAAAAAAGTTTCTCGAACTCCTATCCTAGTTGTATATGCGTTAATTAATAGATCATACGTATTAGATCTACAGCCAAACAAAAGCTGGATTCGTCATCTTTTAACACAAGGTTTTGATATTTATCTACTAGATTGGAAATCACCGACTAGGGTGGACAAGTTTGTTTCATTTGACGATTATGTTAATTCCTATATTGATGATTGTGTTGAAATAGTTCAGAATGATAATTCTGCAGAAAAAATAACTCTTCACGGATATTGTATGGGATCGTCAATGTCTGCCATGTATACTGCATTGCACGAAGAAAAAATCAAGAATTTGGTCACAATAGCTCCTGTCATTGACACTAGCAAAGATTCAACTGTCATTGCTAACATATCCAGGGAAATGGATATTGATAAACTGGTATCTACAATAGGAATCTTGCCTCCAGAAAAACTTTATGAATGTTACTCCATCTTAAAACCCTTCAAACAGGGTGTCAACAAATACTTCAATCTGGTTGAAAATATAGAGAATGAATCATTTGTTCAGAATTTTTTACGTATAGAAAAATGGTTGTATGACACACCGCCCATAGCAGGTGAAACAATAAAACAGTGGATAAATGATATCTATAAGAATAACCTGCTATTTAAGAACCAATTTAAATTAGGGAAAGACACAATTGACCTCAAGAAAATTAACGTACCACTTCTAAATATTGTTGCAGAAGAGGATCATCTTGTTTCTCCAGAATGCAGCGTTCCACTAAATGAGGTAGTCTCCAGCGAGGATAAACGACTAATCCGTTTCCACACAGGTCACGTAGGTTTGATTGCCAGTAGCTATTCTCAAAATAACGTATTACCAAAAGTTGGGCAGTGGCTTAAGACCCGTTCGAACTAAAAAGTAGTCAATCCTATTGATTTAGCTCTAATTACCTAAAACTGAACTAACAAACTAACAACCTAGTTCTAGATCACTTTACAGAATTATTCTTATGTTTTCTTTCAATTGGAATTACTATGACTTGAACAAGATCTCCATCTTCAATTTTTAAAGCCTGTCTTTCTGCTTCTGGTATTGATATTCTCCCTCCACTCTGGATAGTAGTCTTGAACATTGCATGATACAAAGTCAGGCCCTGCAACATTGAAAAGAAGTTCTGCATTGCATCCACTTGCAGATTTGAAAATTTCTTTAAGAAATCTTGCTGTGCCTGAGTTGTGCCATCTATTGCTTTCTTGTACGACTCCATATCTTCATTCGCTTCCGGCTTATCGGACATACATGTAATTTTGAATGGGCGTTTATTTAATATTATTGAATCTTAAGAAATCAATAGCTATTTTCGAAAATGCTTCTGGTTTTTCAGTAAAAGGTGTATGACCGCATTTCGGGATTATTTGCAAATTAGAATTAGGAATATTTCTATAATCTGCGGCGTATTTGACAGGAATCATTTCATCATGTTCACCCCAAACAATAATTGTTGGTGAGAGTATTTTGCCAAGTCTAGTGGACAGATTTGCAGTGTTTCTTATTCCCAACATGGTAGACATGAAAGCATACTTTGCATTTGGAAGTTTCATCCTATCTATAAAGTCCTCAATTGTTTGTTCTGTAACAGTACGGGGATCAAAAGCCATGTTGATGAATGCTCTCCAGACATTATCGTGTGTTGGATACAATGATGCCAAAATATATTCCTCTAATGTTCTTGTTGATGACTTCATGGTCCCAGCAGGAGAAACCAAGATTAGTTTGTCTACCATGTTAGAATTCTTGATTGCAAACTCTGCTGCAACTAATCCTCCAAACGACGAACCTCCGATATTTGTTTTTTTGATGCCCAAATTATTGAGGAAATCTTCAAGAAATTTTACAAAGAATGGCATGTTATACTCTACGGTTGGCTTATCACTATATCCAAATCCGATTATATCCGGCACAATTACTCTAAAATGATCCGAAAAAAAAGGAATCACCTTTGACCATCTTTCGGCAGATGCACCTATGCCGTGTAAGAGTACCAAAATATCTTTTTTCTTCGAACTGAAATTATCATAATCAAGATAACGAATCATGTTCCCATGAACTTGTATTTTTTTTACTGTAGTTTGTATGGACAATAATCTGCAGTCTGATAGATATTTCTAGGTCCACTTTATTACTTTTATCATAGAGTGGTATTTTTATGCTATTTCAACATCTTCACCTAGTTTGCCCTCGTACGCTTTAGGGAAGATGAAACTGGCTTTATCTCAAGTTATCTTTTGTGATTATATGGATTGATAAAAATCTAGGATTAACCTGAGCGCAATTCCAACAAATGTGAATCCAAGTATTAGTCTCAATTTTTGTTCACTCAACTTATTAGATAATCTTGAGCCTATCTGAGCTCCACCAAATGCGCCCACTGATAAGAGGACTGCTGGAAGATATTCTGGATTTCCTAGTATTATATGAGTGGTCAAGCCTACCAATGAAGTAATCATCAGAATGAATTGTGATGTAGGTGCAGCCAAATGCATCGTTAATCCAACAATCATTATCATTAACGGAACAAATACGACTCCTCCACCAATTCCAAACAAGCTAGATATGATTCCCGCAACAAAAGTACCGGAAAAAAACAGAATCTTTACCCAAATGGACTCTAATGAAAAGCGATTTCCATTGGTTATTGATTTTCTAAACATAAGGTAGATTCCTGTTCCAATCAAGATCACTGCAAGTAATGCTTTGAAATAGCCTGGATCAATACTTGTCGAAAGGTAGGAACCTATTATTGCCCCGGGAATGGATAATAGAGCCATTCTGATGCCAAGCATATACTGAATCTTCCTTGATCTAGCATAAGCAAACGTTGAAGAGACGCTAGTGGAAGAAACTGCGAAAAGACTTGTACCTGCTACCTGTGGTGGTGTCAAACCAAGAAAAGTCAGAGCTGGAGAAATAATTATTCCGCCGCCAACTCCAATCATGGAACCCAGGATGCCAGCAATCAAACCAATTATTACAAAAAAAGGAAAAAGGAAAAACTCTCCCAAGTCTAATACCTATTAAATTTAAACAATTAAAGGAAGTTATTAAATTATTTGTAATTTCGAAGCCATGAGACTGAGAAGAATTCACGCCATGCCAGATTGTAATAATTAAATTTGGCTAGTTTGTTTTTGAAAATAGATGGAAGAATATTTTTGCAATATTTGCGAGAAATCCATTGAAGGATTAACATTGGAAAATCACATCAAGGAATCTGATCATGTTACAAGGAAAAAAATGCTAGAAAAACAATTACAAGACAATAGCAAGTTCCCAAAATCATCAAGATCTTCAGTGGATTTGTGGAAAAAAGATTGATACTGGTAACGATTTATGATAATTTAAGATAAGCGAAAAATTTAACATGATATTTCAATAAGCGAATCAAATTCATGTAATTTCTTTTGATACTTTTTGTAGTTCAATTCAGATGAGTTAATTTAAATATGTAAATTATTGTACTTGTAGATCTGGAAAAACAAAAACAACAAGGTGTTCACGCCGATATATTTCGCCCATTTCCTCTGATATTGCTACATACGCCGTTTGGGCTAAAATTCTTTGATTATGTGGCAAAGACTAGAGCTGCAAGAGCTTACGCTAGAGCAAATACATACCTAATGCCATTCATAACCGCCATTATGTTGTTTTTCATTATTCTTTCAATCGTAAACTTGATATCGAACGTTTCTGCCCGAGAGGGGATTAAAGAAATTGGGCCCAGGGCAAATCTTCTAATCCCGGGTATTAATCCATTCTTGCCTATTACTTACACGCTGGTTGCATTGATAATAAGTGTCTTCATACACGAGGCTGGGCATGGAATCGTTGCTAGAGTGCATGGAATAAAGGTGGAATCAACTGGTATTGCTTTTGTCCTTTTTGTTCCGGTTGGCGCATTTGTTAATCTTGATCGGGATGAATTAACAAAGGCAACCCTAAAGCAGAAAAGTGCTGTGCTTACGGCAGGTCCATTGAACAACATGATCCTTGCTGGGATCTCATTCGCAGTATTATTTGCTACTCTATCCTCTTTAACACCGATAGCCTCTAACGTTACCTCTAATGGCATAGAACTTATTACCGTTGCAAAGGGGTCACTCGCAGAGAGAATTGGTCTCACAGAAGGATCCAGGATTATTTCAATCGGGAACTCTGAAATACAAACACAAGTCGATTTAACGCAAGTATTAAGATCGAATATCGGCAATCAACTTCCGATCGTATGGCAGGATAAAAATGGGGTTCAAATGTCCGATACTTTTTCAATTCCTTCTAATAGTGCCCCTGATAAACCAATTCTTGGCGTTACTGCTTCTTCTGTAGATCCTACTGCTATATTAGAGATATACAAACAGGAACCGCTTCGTCTGCTGCAAATGCCGACACTAGACAAATCAATGCCTTTTTCAGATTTTATGGCACCAAAATATGAATCGAATCTATTTGGTGAATCATTTCCCATAGTTGCAAATACGTTCTATTGGTTATTTTTTATCAATTTTAATCTAGGATTATTTAATTCCCTTCCCATATCAATTTTGGATGGGGGTCAATTATACAGTGCACTCATTCAAAGTAGATCCAAAATGAATAAGAATCGTCTTAACCAAATCTCATCGGCAGTATCCACGATTACTATTCTAATTGTGGCCACATCCCTACTTCTTCCATACTTACCATTCTAATTGCCGGTAATTCCAAAATATATATTAAGAGAGAAGTTCAATTTCACTGTGGATACAACCGGTAAGAACTTTAATGGCCTTGCAATATCGCTTTGTGATAATAATTGATTATCACTATTAAAGTAAGGATAATAGAAATCAGACCGAGTATCTAGAAGAATGCCAAAGTGAGCAAAGGAAATTTAAAAGATAATTCTGTAGACAAGAGTATTTCCACACTAGAGAACAGTAGCAAAGTTAAGCAACCATCGGATCCCATAAATCCAAATCAAATTCAACATGCAAAAAAAGTTGATGAGGATTTCTTTAAGGATATTATACTGAAATCAATTCCAAAGGAGTCTCAAATTACAAATATAAGATTTGAAGGACCGTATGTTGCACTTTATACATTAAATCCTAAATTCTCATTAACTGAATTAACATATTATCTTTCCTCGCTTTCAAAAACTGTTAAAAAAAGATTTGTGGTAAGGACCGATCCCTCGATTAGGCTATCAGAAGACGAGACAAGAACTACAGTCATTAAGATGTTACCAAATGATGTTACAATATCTGCTGTATTTTGTGATGATGCTACTGGGGAAGTCGTCCTTGAAGTAAACCGTCCCGAATCTGTAGATGCAAATATGGTAATCGAAATTGCACAGGCAACAGGATGGATAGCTCATACTTTGCGGTCACCACATATCCAGTCAAGTAGCATGAATATGATACATTCTACTCAAAAGAGTTCTGCAAAGGAAAGGAGTCTTTTCTTACAATCACTTGGGAAAAGAGTTTTCAGGCCACCTTTAGTTTTGGAAAGCAATGATTCTAATTTGAATTTCGTTAATCAATCAAGCGACAAGAGATCAGAAATTAGTGAGCTAAAATCTAAGATAAGGAATAAAGAGGAAATATCTCTTTTTTGTCTGGGTGGGGTTAAACAAGTCGGAAGGTCGTGTTTTATTGTTGTAACATCGGAAAGCAAGATAATGCTAGATTGCGGGATAAATCCTGGTGAGGCGTTAGGGATTTCAGCTTATCCACGATTAGACTGGTTTAATTTTGATCTAGACGAATTAGATGCAGTAATAATAAGTCACGCGCATATAGACCATCAAGGATTTTTACCAGCTTTATTCAAGTTTGGCTACAAGGGACCGGTATATTGCACTGAACCCACACTACCTTTAATGACTCTGCTGCAGTACGATTCTGTAAAGATTTCAAAGAGCAATGGAACATTTTTGCCGTATGAAACAAGAGATGTAAATGAAGTAATCAAACACTGCATAACGTTACCTTATGGAAAACCGACCGATATTTCGCCTGATGTCACAATAACGTTCAACAACGCTGGTCACATAATGGGAAGCGCTACTGTACACATCAATGTATTTGGAACTCATAACATTCTTTATTCTGGAGATTACAAGTATGCTAGAACTCAATTGTTGGATAGTGCAGTGTCTGTTTATCCCAGAGTAGAGACATTGATAACTGAAAGCACATACGGTAACTCAGTCGATATAATGCCAGATCAATCTGTAGTGTACAAGACATTTACAGACACTATTAACAAGACACTGTCAGATGGTGGAAAAGTACTAATTCCAGTCCCTGCTGTAGGTAGAGCCCAAGAAATAATGTTGGTCCTCGATAAGGAAATGAGAGAGGGCCGCCTTATGGAGGCGCCAGTCTTTATAGAAGGAATGATATCCGAAGCAAGTGCAATACATATGGCCTATGCACATTATCTTGGATTTGATGTACGAAAATCAGTATCTAATGGGGTGAACCCATTTCAATCAGAATACTTTACGGTAATTAACGGACACGAAAGAAGGGAAGATGTATTCAATGATGATAATCCTAGTGTCATAATGGCAACATCAGGAATGCTCGAGGGGGGCCCATCTGTGGAATACTTTAAGAAAATCGCACCAGACAAGAGAAATAATATCATGTTTGTTTCGTACCAGATAAATGGAACTTTAGGAAGACGTGTCATAGATGGGGGTTTGACGGAAATAAGTATGCTCGATGAAAAGGGTAAGGTTAAGGGCATTCCCATTAGATGTGGGAGTCAGAAAATTGATGGATTTAGCGGTCATAGTGATTTTAACCAAATTATGAACTTCACTGCAAGAATAAAGCCCAAAAGGGTTTTGGTGAATCATGGTGAAAAATCAAAATCAGAAAACGTAGCAAGTAATATTTTCTCAAGATTCAAAATAGGATCTGTTGTTCCTGATAGTAGAGAAATTATAAAGTTAAGATAATAACATACCACACGGGTTTCACGCTGGCTGCTGGGGTCTTCTAGAGACACAAGTTTGGATAAACTAGAGTGGTATTCGACTTGAATGTGACGACTTCTTATGGGTTTGTATGTAGCAAAAATTGATAGTTCGTTCAGTATCTTTTTAGATATGTAGGTATAACTATAATTGTAATTGGCTATAAGATACAAATGTATTAATTGTAATATTGTACTAAGCGGGGAAGGTGCATCTAGACATTATCTTGCAAATCCAACTCATAAACTTGAAAAACTTCCACCTCAATTAAAACAAGCCAAGAATATTGATTCTTGAATTGAGGATGTGTTTTCTAATCTATTCTCTTATACTCTCTAGAGTTGAAACGACTTGCCACAATAACGTGCGTATGTGAGATTGCATTTGCGGATTTTGAGTCACATTATCCAACATACTTATAGTATTTGCTGCCCTGACCGAAATGGATCCACTTTTTTCATCCTTTATTCCCGTCAAGATCTCTCTTACAATATTTCGTATATTTTTTTGAATATTGTTGTTCCTAGCAATACTGTCCAAAGTACTGATCGCATTTGCAAGTCTTTCTTGATTTTCCTTGTCCCTTATCTCTTTCTTTGAAGCCATTGATGTAAACACTCTCCACTTTTTCTATCTTACAAAACAGTGACTTTTGAATGTTTTTCCAATTTGCCCTAACACAATTTTATAGTAAATCTAAATAATATTAGACAATACCAATTAATATCATCTATTACTAATGATATCATAGATGTCAGAAGCTGACATGACTACAAAGAAAAGTATATCTCAACCGCCCCTAGATTTACTATTCAATCCTGCTGTTTTATCAAAGAAAGATGTTTGGGAAATCGATGTTTCGTTATTATTAGACATGTTGTTAAAACTACTCAATAGCAGTGGAAAAAAAGATCTTCGAATGTGCGGTATTGCGGCTTTGTCTTCCTCATTAATCTATCGTTTGAAGGTAGAGAGCATCTTGAGATTAGAGAAGATTTCCAAAATCAAGAAAGGTGTTCAAGTTGTTGATATTCAACCTATTCCAAACCTGAAACCATTTGAAATCCCTTTTAGGATAGAGCCAACTTACCCTGTCACACTTGAAGAATTGCTGCACGTACTTGAAAACATGATAAAAGGACTAGCAAATCCAAAGCCCAGGCGGAATCAGCTCAATCTTGAATCTGTTGAGACGTTCAACTTCGATGAGTACTTGGTAAAGTTCGAAAAGATTCTTCAGACTTATGAGGACATGATTTTCGATATCGTAACGGCTGACAAGTGTGTTGAATTCAAGAATCTTACAATTAAGATGAATTCTATTGAAATAGTAAGATGTTTTATTGCAATGTTATACCTTGCCATGAAGAGAAAAATCCATGTTGAGCAAAAAGAAGATGAAATATTGATTTCATTGAACGAAAACATTGAATAACAAAGCATGGTAACTTAGGTAAATACAGGTGCCTCAATCACTTCCTGACGGTGAAATTACAGCTAGAATTGAAGCAGCTCTGTATGCTGCTGGTAGACCGCTATCCATCAATGATTTGATGAGGGCAGCTGGAATTAATTCTAAGGAAAAAGTTGTAAAGTTAGTACATGAACTCATAAGAAAAACTCGAAATGTTCTAACTGCACTAGAAATCGCAGAACTTGATGATGACAAATTTGTGTTTCAAGTGAAACCTGTTTATATGCCTCTGATTAGACGATTTGCTCAGCAACCTCTAATTCCAGTCGGTGCACTGAAAACCTTATCTTTTATTGCTTATGAACAACCAATTACTTCAAAAAGACTCGTCCAAATTCGAGGAAGCCAAGTTTACACACATCTAAAGGAGTTAAGAGCCCATGCCTTTATTGAATCAGAGCGATTGGGGAGAATGAAAATATATAGAACAAGCAGAAAATTTCAGGAATATTTTGGGATAAATGATCTCAGCACACTCAAAAACAATATGATTCTAAAGTAACCGCTTTTATCCATTGACGAACTAATAGAAAACCTCATAATATGGTTCAATTTCAATTATCATGAAATCATGAAGAAATCCATAGAGAATCTTTACGGCAGAAAGTACACAGGTGGCAGAAAAATCCCTATGAGGAGCAGACGCAAATCCGAGATAGACAGATATCCGAATGAAGCAGTTATTGGAAATGATGTTCAAGTGACAAGAAGAGTACGTGGAGATAACAGTAAGACCGCACTGAAAACTGTTGAATTCGCAAATGTTTCAAATGTGGAAGAGAATAAGACTACAAAGTCAAAAATACTTAGAGTTATCAAGAACACTGCCAACAAGGATTACGAAAGAAGAGGAGTAATTACAAAAGGTACAGTAATAGAAACAGAATTAGGTCTGGCAAGAGTAATATCAAGACCTGGCCAGGTTGGCGTTATTAATGCTGTCCAGTTAAAGAAATAGCAGGTTTTGATTCAAAAATTATTCCGATTCTCCAATGAGGTAGTCCTAACAAAAACGTTCTAAATCAAGGCGGCTATATCTTCAGCACCATATGATATTATTTGGTTAGCTCCCGCTCTTATCATAGATGAAAAATATCCTATCAACCATTCATGTTCTTCGATGAGTTCATGTCGTGTAGCAGCTTTTAGCATGGCAAATTCGCCGGAGACATGCTGAACGGCTATTCTACAATTTAATCGATCAACAATTCTGCTTATCATGTCAAGATTAGACATTGATGGTTTTATGGTTATAATATCAGCGCCCTCACCGAAATCCAGTTCTATTTTTCTCATCATCTCTCTTGAATTTGAATAACCTATCTGATAAGTCGACTTGTCTATCTTTGAAAATTTCTTAAATGCTGTCAAACGAAAGGGGGAATAAAGGCAGGAATGCTGTTTCGAAAATGACATTATTTTAGTTTCTCTATATCCATTATTATTCAAATTGTTCCTAATAGACAGTACTAATCCATCCATCATAGAAGATGGTGCAACAATATCTGCGCCAGACTCTGCATAGCTAAGGGAGATTTTTGACATGACTTTCAAAGTCTTATCATTGTCAACTTGATTATTTTGATAATTTATTATTCCACAATGCCCCGATAAATTGTACTGACATACACAGACGTCAGCAATAACCTGCAGCTTTTCGTCGAAGTTACTTTTTATATTTTTTATTGTGTTTTGGACAATTCCTCTATTATTCCATGCTTCGGAACCTAAGGAATTGTGCACCTTTGGAGTCCCAAAAATGATTACCTTATTCATTTGTAAAGATAGTATCTTTTCTAATCTATCTGTTAGTTTTCTATCGGACATAACATGAAGGTCGCTCTTTCGGGTACTCGTGTATTTTCCAATAATGATGGGAGTGATCAGATTACTCGCTTTCAGAGGAGAGTTACGCCCGATACTTTTGGATGTCAATTCTTAACTTCTGATTTTTATGATCATATTCATATTTTAATCAAGTACTAGACTGAAATAGTGACGCATTAAAATGAAAATATATGAAGAGTAAAATATACTCCTTTGTTAATTAGGAGAAGTTTGACCACTGTATCGATTGGTATTCCATCGTTCAACGAAGAATCAAATATTAAGAGGATCTTGGAAAAAGTGATTTTTTCTAATTTGAATTCGATTGATCTTATCGAAATCATTATCTCTGATGATTCAACGGATGCTACCCCTAACATCGTTAAACAATTTATGCAAGATCATTCAAAAAAAATTATTCTACTTCATGACGATAAGAGAAGAGGAGCAGGAAATGCCTGGAACAACATAATACAGCATGCAACGGGCGAAGTAATTGTTCTGTATGACGCCGATGTCATACCCGACCTAAATTGCACGAAAGAATTGGTTGGCAAAATCAAGAATAATGTGGTTATTTGTGCATCAAATCCAAAGCCAATCGCAGACGCAGGAATTCCTGCAAAGGGCACGATATTTGTGAGCGAATGGTTAGAATCAGTGAGGAAAAGGCAACTTTCTGAGTACACCGTAATGGGTAGAGGGCTATCGATACGATCTGACGTTGCTAGAAAAATATCCATTCCTAAAGACCTAATTGCCATAGATCTCTTTGTACAAAACAAAGTATTGGAAATGGGATATGGTGTGGTATTCAATCCTAGTGCAATTGTTCTATTCAAGCCATCAAAAACATTTGTTGATTTTGTATCACAAGTTGTAAGAGCAGTGAATGGTCACAATCAACTAAAAAAGCTTGGAATCCATATGAGAAACCAGCTTACTCTGAAAACTGCCTTGATGGAATTTTTTCGCATGGCATGTAGAAACCCAATAGGCGCACTTTCTACTTGCATTTGTTATATCATGATTCCGTTCTATGTGAAGAGAATCAAAAACACAGACTCTGCACTATGGCATACGGCTCAAAGCACGAAATAAAAAAAACAAAAACGCTTAGAATTTCTAATTTTTTCTTAAAAAGGCTGAGCTTTTTATCCAAAATAAAAATGGTATAAATAATCCTCTTCAATTACGATTCTAGAATTGAATGACATTTCAATTGCATCTTGCGGATACATATGCTATCCAAGAGACAATAATGCTCAAAATTTGATAGAGTATTGGAAGAATTCTGAAGTTGTTAAAGATTTGTACTTTGCTACGGCAACATTTGCGTTTGAAAGCAAGCCGTATTTTCCAAATAACTCAAATCATTATATTCTTGTAAAGTATGCTGGCCTTGACAATATTGTTGAAGGAATTTCAAAATATCAACGCCCCAATAGTTCTCTTTTTCTCGTCAATAATGAAACAGAGTTATTCGAAAAATATCACGAAAAGGTTAGTTATGTTTCAATGTACTATACAAGATACGATCAAGATAATCATGAATTGAGAGATATAGCAGGGATTTTGGCGAGAAGAGACATGGTCGTAAGTGCAAACCTGGGAAATCTAAAATTCATGAATAACAAGAAATTACCGTTTATTTTTCCACATGCGGATAATATCATAATTTTAGAAGTTGATGGTAAAAAGAGTCATCAAAGTGATCAGAACTATTGCGAAAGAACAAGAAAGGATGTTGCAAGAAAAGGGATTCCTCTTATTAATCTTGTAAGCTTCTCTATTTTAGAGAAACTAAGATAGGCCAGTAAGATCAGAACCGTTAAATATGAAGCAATTTTCTACTTTTCCGACCGCTATTGAGCAAACCGATGGATTTGGGGAGCCTAAAAGTAGGTTCCTATATTATTATTGACAGCGAACCATGCCGGATTGTATCATACGATCACAGTAAGCCTGGAAAACACGGTTCGGCAAAAGCAAGAGTCTCTGCAATCTCTGTATTCGACGGGTCAAAGCACAGTCTAGTTTCGCCAGTTTCTGCAAGTGTGGAAGTTCCACTAATAGACAAGCGAAATGGTCAAATTATCTCTATCGCTGGGCAAACATTTCAGGTAATGGATCTGGAAACTTTTGAAATGTTCGAAACTTCTTCAGCAGAAGAAGAAATTCGAGAAAAAATTGTGCAAGGAGCTGAAGTAGAATATTGGAAAGTTCTTGAAAGGGTAAAATTAATCAGAATAAAAAGCTAGATCTACAATTAATTAATATATTGCGGCAAAATTACCAACCAAGATATCATTCAATAAAGTCATATCCTAAGAAATTGATAAGACATTTTTGTAGTATCAAATATAATGATTGATGGTTCAGTTTCAATCTCTCCTTATATATTCGGAAAGTCTCTATGTGCACAACCAGGGTTAAGCACTAGAACGTCACCTATTTTCTCATCTCTTTTTCTATGCGTATGCCCGTGAATGACTAAATCGTAGAGTTGACTTGAGATAATAGCTTCTGTCATCTTATTATTGGTTCCGTGATATATCGCAATTTTGAGATTATCTAATTCCAGGTCACAAAATTCTCCATGCAATTCTCCATCAATATCTTGAAAATTTTTTAACAATCCAAATTTTTCACCATCATTGTTTCCAAGTACACCTATTAATTTACCGTTCAAATGTTTGAATTCCTTTACTACTCCAGGGAAAACATAATCACCAGCATGAATTACGTGGCTGGCTTTCCTTTCGTTAAATATCTTTATCGCGCTCTTAAGGCTTAGTAAGTCATCATGTGTATCGGATATTATGCCTAAGTTCATAAATTACATTGATTTATGTCGTTTATTACAAATAAACAAATCTATTGGAAATAATTATTTTTCGACATTACAATTGAATTTACACTAATCACTGTGCGGAATTTCTCCTTTCTGATTGGTTTTGGATCGTTTTCGAATCTTGACAATGAACCAAATGATGAATACCGAGATAACACATACAGATACTACATCTAGATATATTGCGTACTTATCTATATTCTTCCAATTGTGTCCAAATACGATACCGACGTAAGTTAACATTGTATTCCAAATAAGTGATCCTAGAAATGTGTAAATCGAAAATTTAACAAAATTAGTTTTACCAATGCCGCATGGTAGAGAAATATATGTTCGGATTGCGGGTAATAATCTACAAAAGAATGAAATTTTGTCTCCATATTTCTGAAACATTTCTTCTGTAAATTCAAGATGACCTTTTTTAAACAAGATGTACTTTCCATATTTCAATATGAATGGCCTACCAACCTTAATCCCCAATAAATATGTCAGAATTGAACCTACGAGATTTCCAAATGTGCCAGCTAATACAACGCTAACAGGTTCAAATGTCCCATTGCTAACTAGAAAACCTGAAAATGGCATGATTATTTCGCTTGGGATTGGAATGAGTGCACTTTCTAAAACACTTAGTAAAAAAATACCTGGGTATCCCAAAGTAGATATGAATGATATCACAAAATCTATGACTGGTTTGAGAATTTCAAACGTGATTGACAATTAATGGTTAGAAATTTAACGGCATAGATATCTCTTTATTTTCAAGGTCCTCTGAATTCATGATTACGTGCCGGAGGCGGGACTTGAGCCCGCGGCCTTTCGATTATGAGTCGAACGCTCTGACCAAGCTGAGCTACCCCGGCGCTCAGCTCCTTGAGCACAATGATTTTTTGAAACATAATATATTTTATTCAAAGCATTTTTCATTGAGTATTCAGACTTTACCCGTGACTTTAGTCAGAACAATCGTAAATGGGCGTATCTTAGAAAAGGGGTAGTAAGTCAAGAAACCTTTTAATTTAGATCTTTAATTTTTGTTGAGTATGAAGGATGCTATTAAGCGTGGAATCGTCAAGACTGTAACCAATGGAATACATATTTCACGACGTGGACGGGGTTATTCTAAGAATGAATTAATACAATCAGGGGTAACAGATATTCGGACTGCACGAAAGAATAAAGTTCCAATAGATCCTTTTCGGACTACGGTTCATAAGGAAAACATTGAGAAACTGAAGGCTTTCCTTAGTCAAGAAGGTTCAAAGATGAATACTGCAAAGCAAAAAAAACCTAGAAAAAACACCAAGCAAGATTTTTAAATTAACAACTTCATGGTCATAATTTCGTATCCTGAATTTTTTAATGCTCAAAATCAACGTCAATATTACACATATGAATATTAGAGTTTAACATGGATATATTAATTTAGAATTTCTTAATATGGATATTAAACTATGTTGGCCTAAGTTATGTATGAGAGTTCTGAATATCAGTGCTTACCTCTGTGGTTATCTTTGCGACCATGTTAACCGGAGTCGTCTCTGCTGATTCACATAATGTATATTGTTATGATTCAGAGAATGGAGGCCCATTTTGTTTTGAAGATCGTCGCGCGTGCGAAGTAGAACAGAAAAATGGTTTGATGGCAGACAGTCTGTGTTCCGAGCAGATGGAGTAGTTAGTTATTCATTTTCGACTTACGAACAGTAATGATGTTAAAATAAAGGTTCAAGAATTGATTCGTATCTTCGGTACGAGAAAGCACCACTCATTTTTTAAGATTATTAAGGTCTATCATTTGGTAACGGATAACATATCTTATATAATTCTGAAAGGACAAAAATCATGCTAAGGGGATTACAAAATTTCCTGAATGCCTGGATGTTAAATTGTACATTTCTTTCTTTACATCTGATTTGAGCAAATTTATGAAAATGAATATAACTCATTTTCTTTTATCGGAACGTTTTTGTTGAAAATTTGACATCTAATTCTCTATTCAATTGGAATATAAGTCAATTAACTTAAAATAATGCCTAAATCGTATATATATATAAATATATCCTCCCAATAATATATTCATGACTAGTGCACTAATTTCCGGAAGTATTTCTTCACTCCTCTCATGGCCTGTGGGAAATTTAATGAATAATGATGCAATTATACTTGAAGCTGATAACACTCTAGATGAGGCAATAAAAGGGATGAAGGAGAAAAACCAGCGCAGCGTCCTTGCTACACATCTTGGAGAAGTGGTCGGCATGGTAAGCAAGACGGACATTCTCTATAAAGTAACATCTGAAGGAAAAAATCCCTCAAAGATTAAGCTAAGAGAAATAATGACGTCACCTGTTCTGGCAGTCAATCCACAAAATACCATAAAAGATGCTCTGACAATTATGAATAAGCGAAATGTAAGACAATTAATGGTTCACGCATACTCTGCTATACTTGGAATAATATCACGCGAGGACATCTCGAGAAAAATGGAGGCCATTGCTCTTTCAACGATTGATGAAGTACTTCATGGAACCCCGGTATGTATTATTGATACCAAGTCAATAGAATATGTGAAGGATTCTAGTAAAGCAAATTTCAGTTGTGCATATTGCGGTTCTCCATTTGATACAAAAGAAGGTCTTTCAAAACACATTGATAGACTTCATAATGAATCTGGAATCTTGGAAGGCGATGTTAGGCACCTTATGGATGATTCCCCTAACTCTTTTTAGGCAACCGCTTTTTCTCTGCAAAACTATCAGTATAATTAGTAACGATGATACCGATCATCTTTGATTGGACTTACTTGTGCACCAACAACCACTTTCTGTGTCTTGTTTGCAATTCGTTTTGGGAATGAAAGATCATTAATGCGAGTTACATTTGACAAATACAATTAGACTTTCTATGCGAAATTTGAACGACGTGCTCATGATTTTTGCAATGAATGTTTTTGTTTTTTGACGCATTTACAAAACCGTTTCTTAGTATTTTTTGCCATAATTAGGAAACTTGAAGATATGGGGGACACGAGGATTAGACGATTGAGTGTCTCTGGATCACAAATATTTACTATGAAGACACAACATATGAACCTGATGATTTATTAGCAATTTTCTAGACCAGTTTAAGTGTCAACAAATTTCAGGTTATACTATGTTTATATCATCTCTCTCATTGGTCTTGTATTTTTTTCTACCCATGGTTTAACTGTTGCACAGCCT
>JAICFW010000089.1 GCA_025923455.1 Nitrososphaeraceae archaeon
TATACTCCTATTTGATGGGGCAATGGGAACTGAAATTCAGAAACTCAAACCAAAAGCAGAAGACTTTCCAAATAACAAAGATGGATTTAATGATGGACTTGTATTGTCTAAACCAGAATGGATTAAGAATATCCATAGAAGTTATTTAGAAGCTGGTTCGGACTGCATAGAGACAAATACCTTTGGAAGTAACCAAATAAAACTCCAGGAATATGGATTTGGTGACCAAACAGTATCAATAAATAAATCGGCTGCAGACCTTGCAAGAAGTGTAATCAAGGAATTGGGAAATGGAGAAAAATTTGTAGCTGGATCAATGGGTCCCACAGGATACCTGCCAAGTTCAAATGATCCTGATCTTGGGAATATTCCTCTAAACACAATTATTGATGCCTTCGAATTGCAGGCACAGGGACTAATACAAGGAGGCGTTGATGTTCTACTTATAGAAACAAGTCAAGATATCCTAGAAGTTAAACTGGCGATAACAGGATCTTTGAATGCTATGGAAAAAATTGGTAAAAAAGTACCAATAATATCTAATGTGACTTTGGATAAATATGGCAAGATGTTGCTTGGCACAAACGTCCAGTCAGCATATACAACCGTAAGCGACATGGGGGTTTCTGTTTTTGGATTGAATTGCTCTACCGGACCTGTTGAAATGGAATCAAGCATAAGGTGGTTAGATGAGCAAAACGAATTGCCCATTTTAGTCATGCCTAACGCAGGAATGCCAATTAACGAAGCTGGCAATGCAGTCTACAAGATGACCTCAAAAGACATGTCTCATCACTTGGGGGAATTCCTAAAGAAATACAAGAAAGTGAGAATGATAGGAGGTTGCTGTGGAACAACCCCCGAACATATCAGAGAGCTCAAAATTACATTAAAATCGTATAACTTATAATTCACAAATAATCAATTGTCAATATCACCATTAAATGGCCTTAAAACATGTACCCCGCGTTAGTTCAGCGCTAAAGGCTGTAGATTTAATTCAAATTCCTCCACCTCTAATAATAGGTGAACGGCTAAACACACAGGGTTCAAAAAAAGCCAAAAGACTAGTACTAGCTGATGATTTTGATGGCTTAATAGATCTTGGTAGAGACCAAGTAAATGATGGTGCGCACTGTATTGACGTCTGTGTAGCAACAACCGAAAGGTCCGATGAACTTGAATTTATGAAAAAATTGGTAAAAAGATTAAGCCTAGAAATTGAAGCTCCTTTGGTAATTGACTCTACAGATCCTAAAGTAATAACCGATGCGATAAGTCAAATTCCAGGAAGACCAATCATTAATTCAATCAACCTCGAAGGAGATGGCTCGCGTTTCCATGCACTTGCCCCAATCATGGCAAAATTTGGCATTCCAGCCATTTCCATGTGTATAGGACCAAAAGGGATGGCCAAGACAACCGATGATAAAATTACGGTAGCAAAGTTACTGTTCGATACCGGCAAGAAATATGGTTTAAAACCATGGCAGTTTATTTTTGATGTACTTACCTTCACACTCGCAACCGGAGAGCAAGAATATGCCAATTCTGCGGTTGAAACTTTGAAGGGCATTTCTTTAGTAAAGAAGGAAATTCCAGGTTGCCTTACCACTCTTGGGTTAAGCAACATTAGCTTCGGACTTACTCCGAACGCCAGAAAAATAATCAATTCGGTATTCTTACATCATGCTCTTAAAGCAGGACTTGATACCGTGATTATTAACGCGAAGGACATAATCCCTATAGGAGAAATAAAAGAAGAACAGATCAAGCTTGCTGAAGATCTCATTTTTAATAGACACGTTAACGCTCTTTCTGACTTAATCTACTATTTTGAAAATAAGAATGTTACGGTAGCTAAGAATGATCGAACACTGGAAGAAATAGACAAGGATTGGAGTTTTGACAAACGCTGTTACTATCGTATAGTAAATCGTATAAAAGAGGGGATTGAAGCCGATGTAGTAGGAGCAATTGCCGGTAAACTCGAAAAAAAATTAGATGTAAATGTCGAAAATATTCAAAAAGAAGAAATGCTAAGGCAGCACCCGGAATTGACGCATGAAGCAGCAGTTCAAATTCTAAATGAAGTATTACTTCCGGCGATGAAGGAAGTAGGGGATAAGTTTGGGGCGGGAGAGTTAATTTTACCATTTGTATTAAAATCAGCAGAATGTATGAAATCTGCAGTATCAGAATTAGAGAAATATCTAATCAAGAAACAAGGAGTAAGCAAGGGTAAGATAGTTTTATGTACGGTGTACGGTGATGTTCATGACATAGGTAAAAATCTTGTAAAAACAATTTTCACAAATAATGGATATACGGTATATGATCTTGGTAAACAAGTTCCAATTCAACAAATTATAGATAAAATTAAGGAAGTGCAAGCTGACGCGGTAGGTTTGTCTGCATTACTGGTATCTACTTCTAAACAAATGCAGTTCTTTATCGAAAAGGCGAGGGAACTTGATCTAAAGATTCCGGCTCTGTGTGGTGGTGCTGCCATTAATAGTGATTACATTAATCGAATTGCAAAAGGCGATGAGTTGTACAAAGCAGGGGTATTCTATTGTAAAACAGCCTTTGATGGATTAAATGTAATGAACAAGTTGAGATCTCCAGAAAGGGACAAGTTCGTTGAAGAATGGAATAGCAAAATCAGTAAGTTCAATGAAAGGAAAATAGCTGGTATAAAAACTGATATAGATTCGCCAGTTAATCAGATAATACCGGTATCACCACCAGTTGCACCTCATTTTGATAAACCAATAATAATAAAGCCTTCGGAAATCGATCTTGAGGAAGTTTGGAGCTATTTGAATAAAAAATCTCTTTTTGTTCTCTCGTGGGGGATAAGAGGAAAATCTGCATCAAAGATAGGTGACCCAGAATCATTGTTAGTAGAATGGAAAAAGAAAGTAATTGATGAGGATCTCTTCTCACCAAGCGTAGTATATTCCTACTTTAGATGTAATAATCAAGGTAACAACCTTGTTGTTGAATCAAATAAACAGGGCGAAGTCGTTTTTGAATTTCCAAGATCTTCAAAACCAAAACGCTTGTGCATTACAGACTACTTTGGTAAACAAGATACCGTAGCCTTTCAAGTAGTTTCAGTAGGTCAAAAAACTGTTTCAAAAATTGAAGAGTTAAATTCAACTAATAATTATACAGACGCCTACTATCTTCATGGCCTGGCGGTAGAAACTGCTGAGGCACTTGCAGAATGGGTCCACCACAGAATAAGAAAGGAATTAAATATTGATAGAAATAGAGGTCTGAGATATAGTTGGGGATATCCAAGTTGCCCTGACACCATGCAGCATTATTTGGTATGGAAATTAATTGATCCTACCAAATGTGGAATAGGTCTTACTTCTGCAGGTCAGATAACTCCTGAATACTCTACTGCTGCCATCGTAGTTCATCATCCTGATGCAGAATATTTTATACTATAGATAAACTAAGATTTCAGAGATAAATGACAATCAACGATTTCATCCTCTCATGTGCTACTGACGATGTACCAGGATATTTTACTTATGAAGGTGAAAATATGCTTATTGTTCAATCCAAAGAAGGTGCAAAAAATAACAGAAATGATTTTGAAAAGATTGAGGAATTTACTAGTGCACTGATTTCACATGAAACCCTGCATGTCGTGATAGCAAAATTAGTAGATGGTCAGATTTCCGATTCCTTAGATGATCTTGAAATTGTTGTAGAAAGATTTGGTAAAAAATACCAGGTCAGTCTAAACAATATGTTCTTTTCAACAGACTCTAGTGGAATTATTACAAGCTAATACATGCTCTTGTTACTATTAATTGGTGCAGGCAGCTTTTAGTGATTTAACATAATTCGTTAAATTATTCTGTAACTCAATCATACTACCATCTTTATTTCCATCTATCTTCTTGATTATGGCACTTCCGACTATTACAGCGTCAGCCCCATAATTTGACATAAGTTTGACATGATGTGGAGTACTTATTCCAAATCCTATAGAAATATTTTTTTTATTGGAGCTTAATTTTTTTATGTTCTTAATAGCAGTAAGAGTATATTTGCTAAAAGAATTTCTCATCCCAGTGGTACCAAAAACTGAAACTACGTAGACAAAACCAGTTGAGACAGCCAACGTTTTTTTGATTCTTAAGTTTGATGTATTTGGTGCGACAAGAAAGATTGATGCGAGTTCTAGATTCTTTGAATATTCTAAATATTTCTTTGATTCATCAATTGTCATATCAGGCAAGATAAAGCCATCTGTTCCAGCCTCCTTTGCCATCTCCATGAATTGCTTGAATCCATTTTTTTGTAAAATATTGGAATATGTCATAATTACTATTGGAAGATCCGGATATCTTTTTCTTGTCTTTCTTATTAGATTCAAACATATCTGTGGAGTAACTCCTTTCTGCAACGCCCTAAATGAGGCTTCTTGAATTACTGGTCCGTCTGCAATTGGGTCTGAAAAGGGAATTCCAATTTCAATAATATCAGCACCCCCATCAACAATTGATGAAATTATACTCTCACAGGCTATTGGATTAGGATAACCACCCATAATGTAGCAGATGAGACCTTTTTGCTTCTTTGCCTTTAGTTGGAAGAATGTTTTTTCGATTCTATTATTCTGCAAATAAGACACTTGTTATTACCTGCTAATGTATTTTTTTTTATGCTTCATGACTTGATCAATATCCTTGTCGCCTCTACCAGACAGGGTGACAATAATATTTTCATCTTTTTTCATTTTTCTGGCCAATTTCATCGCATATGAAACTGCATGGCATGATTCCAAAGCTGCTATTATACCTTCCAATTTCGATAGCTTGAAGAAGGCATCCAGTGCTTCATTATCATTACAGGTAACATATTCTGCACGCTCCATATCTTTTAACTGGACATGTTGAGGGCCAACACCGGGGTAGTCCAGTCCGGCTGATATACTATGTGTGTCATTTATCTGCCCAAACTCATCTTGCAATAAATAAGTTCTCATCCCATGCAGAATTCCTTCGGATCCTTCTTTGAGTGTGGCAGAATGCTTCCCTGTTCTGACACCCTGACCACCTGCTTCAACTCCGTACAACGATACATTTTTTTCATCTAGAAATGGGAAAAAAGTGCCCATTGCATTACTGCCTCCTCCTACGCAACAGATAAGAGCATGTGGAGATCTTTTAGTAAAATTCTTTATCTGATATTTGATTTCTTCGCCAATCACACTTTGAAAATCCCTTACTATCATAGGATATGGATGTGGGCCTACTACAGAGCCTATCAGGTAGTAGGTGTCTTTTACGTTTGTTATCCAATCGCGTAACGCTTCATTAATGGCATCCTTCAAGGTTTTTGTCCCCGAATCTACAGAGTGTATTTTAGCACCTAATAATTCCATTCTAAATAAATTCAATTTTTGTCGTTCAATATCTGTTGATCCCATGTAAATTTCTGCCTTTAATCCAAGAACAGCTGCTGCCATCGCTGTTCCCACCCCATGTTGACCTGCACCTGTCTCAGCAATGATTCTTTTCTTACCCATCCTTTTGGCCAAGAGACATTGGCCTAGACAGTTATTGGTTTTATGGGCGCCCCCATGCAAAAGATCTTCTCTCTTTAGAAAAATCTTTGCACCACCTACGTAATCAGTCAGATTTTTAGCAAGAAACAGTGGAGTGGGCCTACCGGCATAATTCTGGAGATAATAATCAAGTTCCTTCTTGAAGTCTGAATCGTTCTTTATTTTTTCGTATGCCTCCTCAAGTTCATTTATAGCAGGAACCAAGGTTTCGGGAATATATTTTCCTCCGTATTTTCCATATTTACCTTTAATTGGGAACTCTCGTAACTTTGTCATGAGTGCACACTCACAAAATATACAAAGTCAGTTTTATGCAAGACATAGCTCCTTTATCTTTTCAAAAACGTTTCCAGATTCCATGATACTAGTCCCAACTAGAAATGCATCAACCCCAATTGACCTTAATTTCTTTATCTCATCTGATTTGGATATTCCACTCTCACTGATAATAATGTTGTTTTGTTTATCAAGTTTTTGTAGCAGTTCGATAGTAACGCTTATGTCTACTTCAAGAGTACTCAAATTCCGATTATTAATTCCGATAATCTGTTTTTTGTTTCTATTTTTCAACACATCTTTAAATTCATCTTCTGAGTGGACCTCAGTAATCACTTCTAGCCCCTTTTTGGTTGCGTAATCAGTAAATTTCTCTAGGCTTCCTTCGGCAAATCCTTTATCAAATACCGCTTTAATCAATAAGATGCAGTCTGCCCCTATTTTTGTTGCCGCGTCTATTTGAGCCTCGCTTACGATGATATCTTTCATTAGAAGTGGTACGTTAACACTCTTTCTAATGGAAGCAAGGTTATCAATTGAGCCGTCAAATAGGTAAGGTTGAGTAAGCACAGAAATTCCAATAGATCCAGAATTGGTCATTTGTATTGCTAGGTCCTTGGGAATTATCTTTGATTGGTCAAGAATTTTACCTTTTGATGGTGATGAAAATTTTATCTCTGAAATTATTGGAACATGAGCACATGTTAGAATTACTTTTCTAAGAGAAATTACATTATGATTAGCATAGTCGTATTTATCTGCATCATACATACCTTCATCGATCGCTTTGTAGGAATTATCGGCCAATGTTTTAAGTCCAGTATCTCTTGAAAAAAATTTACTCAAGGTCACATCTGAAAGTAATCGTACTTTTAATCATATAACTGTATTCGGCAGTTTACCCAATCAAAGAGGCTGGATGCGTTTTATAGTTACTAGAATACTTTTTAACTCTTCGCAACTGCCAATATGACCTTGATTTTCTTCTACCTATTGAGTAATAAGTGAACCAGTCGTAAAGCATGAGTACAAGTTTGATGCAGACTCGTATACCCTAGAATCCTTAAATAAAAATTGAGCACCTTATAGTTATGAATAAGAAAGTCGTTATAATTGCAGCTACAATATTGATGATAACAATCACTGCATTACCAAACAACTTGGGTGCTCAAAATATGACAAAAAATGACTCGTATGCTACTGGTAGTCTAATGGCCTCGGCCAACCAAACCACTTCCGAGCTAGGGCAAAACGCTTCTTTGGTATTGAATAAGGCCGGCGAAGAAGTAGGTTCTACGCTAAATCAGCTTGGGCAAAATTTGAGCAATGTCGGGTCAGAAATTGGCTCAGAAATATTGAATGAGACAGAAAGGACCGCTAAAAAAGTTGGCACAGGTGCAGCCGATGTGCTTAGCAACATAACCGGCGAAATAAAAGAAGGAATAACAGGTAAGTAGAATTATTGTATCTTACTTTTTGTTACCGTTTTCTATATTCTGGACAGGCACATCTCTTACAAAAATGTGCAGTTTCTCCTCCAGTTAAATAAAACTGGTGATGATTTCTAGTATGGCCACAAACGCACAAATCTGATTTAGCCTCCATCATGTTAATCTAGTTAAATAAATTGAAAACCTAACCCTTTAATGTATCGTAATTTAGAATTGTTTTTCATTCTACTTATGCACCACATTATTAGAGTTAGAAATACAGATGTTTAATCGACAATATAACATAGAAGCCTGTCTTAGTTTCTCTTCAACCGTGGACGAATAATTATCTTTACTGTAATAATTTTAGGATAAACTATTGTCGAAATAGAGATTTGTATTTCTGATACCTTGGTCCAATATTTTCACGTGAAACCTATGATTACATTTCCTGCAGGATAGGATGCCCGCCACGTAGAAAGTCAATCCGATATCCTTAGTAGGATTGGTTGGAGGGCTGTCGTGATCCTTAATTCCTTCAAGATGTGAATCGGCATTTAATATTTCTAGGTTCTTAGAGCCACACCTAATACAAGAAAATCTAGTTGACTTGAAATCATTTATGATTCGATTATAGTCCTTCTCCTTAACAGAATATTCCTTCCTCATATTCTTACCATACCAATATTCTATTAAAATTTATGACTATCGTTTGATGGGAATTAACTGTATTCTACCGTGGAAGTCGTTTAAAAGATGTAAATTGAGTGTAGGGAAATCGGCGATATTTAATCGATGATAATGGTGATTTTTTCTACCAAACACGATTTTTTTGCAGAGCTCGCTAAGGTTAATTAATAAATATATTATGATCATCCTATCAATCTATTTGAGAATTGTCAGAAAGTAACATATTCCTTGATAGGTCAAAGCTGTCGGCAAGATACATACCCAATGAACTTCACCATAGAGAAAAAGAAATGTCCCTGTTGCTTACGATGTTCAAAGACTCATACATCAAACCAGATGCTTTCTTGTTTTCCACCCCACAGATAATAGGAAGGTCAGGAATAGGAAAGACATCAACAATAATAAAATTTTCAAACATGCTAGAAAGTGAATTTACTAGAGCTGGATTAACACTCAAGGTTGCCTACATAAATCTGAAACTTCAAGGTGGGAATAAATATGCAGTTTATCGGTTTCTATTAGAAAAGATTGCACCCGAATTGCCATCACAGGGACTAAGTGCAGAGGAGATGTTGAGATATCTTCTTTCATACTTGTATGAAAATAAATTATACACTTTGATTATTTTGGACGAAATTGAATTTCTGTTACGCTCAAACAAAGACAGTGGTATAATCTATGACTTTACTCGTCTAAATGAATTTGATCTGTCTAAACATTGTAATGTTATCGGCGTGATATTCATAGCAAGGAGTACAGATTTTCATGATAAGATTGATAGTTCAGAATTAAGTACTCTGGGAAGAATACCAATTGAGTTTTTGCCTTATTCCGTGGAGCAAATAAGTGATATCCTAGTTACCAGATCTTCAGAATCATTCAATCCTAAAGTTGTAGGAACTGACATAATTGATGAAGTATCACTTATTACAACATCTTCTCAAGTCGGCGGAGATGTTAGGTATGCTCTTGATCTATTGCTATATGCAGGGAATCTGGCAGAGACAAATGGAAGCGATAGAATAACGTTAGAACAAATTCGTAAAGTCCACGGCTACAACAGACCATCAATTACAATTGAGGATTTGAAAGAACTTCCCAAGAGTTATTTGCTTACAATAATGGCCATATTAAAAGTACAAAGTAAAAGAAAAAAGCAATATATCGAGCTAAAGGAAATTCGGACCTTCGCACTTGAATTGGCTGATGAATACAAGGTTAAGAAATTTGAATTCGAAGACTGCATGAACGATCTCCTAGAGAGAAAAATAATTGAAATGAAATCACTAAAGGAAATAGGAATGAACATAACATCATTAGTTGAATTAGAACCTTTATTAGAACAACAGATAAATAAAAAATAATGGATTATGATAGCAAGACCATCATTGAAAATGGTATCGGAACTATAGGAAAAATCAAGATAATAAAAGCACTAGCTGAAGAAAATAAAATGGTAACCATTTATGTTCTCCATAAAAGAACTGGATTAAAGAGAGAAGATATCAAACGAAATCTTAAAGATTTGCGCAGCATTGATTGGATTAAAGAAAAAAAAATGGCAAATACTATGTATCTTCTTAATAAAGACAATGAATATGTGAATGCCATCCTTGGTTTTTTTGCTCACGTAGGCTATATTGGACAATCCTGAAATTAATCTGGTTACAGAGATTCTAAGGAATTATATCTTTATTGATGGTCATGAATCATTTTAAGATTACAAGACAAGATAATCTGAAAACGATTAAAAAGGTGAGGAAATAAACTCTAATGTGCGGTATAGACAGATCAAACCCGGCAGCAAATATCCCAAGTTCATTTTTATCACTGGAGGAGTAATGTCAGGTCTTGGAAAAGGGATAGTTGCTTCTTCTGTTGCCAAGCTATTGCAGTTAACAGGCCTAAAAGTGACCTGCACAAAGATTGATCCGTATGTGAATTATGATGCAGGAACGATGAATCCTACTGCACATGGAGAGGTATTTGTTACAGATGACGGTGGAGAATGCGATATGGATATGGGAAATTACGAGAGGTTTCTTAATACACCCATGACAAAATGGCATAATATTACTACTGGAAGGATCTATTCAGATGTAATAAGGGCTGAAAGAGAAGGCAAGTATCTGGGTCAATGCGTCCAAATTATACCTCATGTTACAGACGTTATAAAGAAAAGTCTAAAGAACCTGGCCAAAGGTTACGATGTTTTAGTTGTCGAATGTGGTGGAACAGTTGGAGACATAGAAAGTCTACCATTCCTGGAATCCTTCAGACAAATGGAGTTAGAAGAAGGCGATACTGAAACTTTATTCATACATGTAACGCTTGCTCCCATTTTGGATGTGGTTGGCGAACAAAAAACAAAACCAACCCAGCACAGTGTTCAGGAACTCCGGAGGATTGGAATCCACCCACACATACTTGCAGTAAGATGCCAAAAACCACTGAATAAGGAAGCAAGGCACAAGATCTCTATGTTTGCTAGCATTAGAGAGGAATGTGTTATTTCAAGCCATGATTGTTCTTCGATTTATGAAGTTCCCGAAATATTAAAAGATCAAGGAATTGTTGATGTTATCTCAGACAAGCTTGATCTAAAAAACCGTAACATAAGCTGGACTCAATGGAAAAGAGTAACAAATTCTTTCACTAACTTTTCAGGAAATGTAAAGATAGGTATTGTTGGTAAATATGTAAATTTGCCAGATAGCTATGTGAGTGTATACCAAGCGTTGTTGCATTCATCAGCAAAACTGGGTAAGAAGTTAAGTGTTGAGTGGATTGATTCTGAAAGGTTTGAGAATGGGAATAAAGATGAAGTGAAATTCTTGAACAAGTTTGATGGAATCCTCGTCCCTGGAGGATTTGGGGCAAGAGGAAGTGAAGGAATAATAAATTCCATTAACTATGCTAGACAAAAGGATATACCATTTTTGGGAATCTGTTTTGGATTTCAACTTTCGTTAATAGAATTTGCAAGGAATAAATGCGGAATAGTAGATGCCAGCTCACAGGAATTTAATCATAGTAATAACTCATTGGTAAAATTCATGCCTGAACAGAAGCATACTGTCGACCTTGGAGGCACAATGAGACTGGGAAACCATGATATAACAATAGTTCCGAATACACTAGCCAGTTCCATATATCGAAATAAGAAAATTGGACGAAGACACAGACACAGGTACGAATTTAACCAGGATTATAGACAGGTCATTGAAGAAAACGGCATGGTGCTGTCAGGTCATTCTGATAAAGGGAGAAGAATAGAAATTCTAGAGTTCCCATCAAACAAGTTCTTTTTCGCCGTTCAGTATCATTCAGAATTTAGCAGTATACCAGGCAAACCCGAAGAAGCATTTGAAGCATTCATGACATCCTGTGTCTAAATCATACTATGTCAGAGTTTTAGATTTAACTCGTAAGTTTTTTGTCTGGCATCACGCAAGGAGGTCTTTTTCCTGACGTATCCGCGCTGTATAAGGTGACTCAAGGACAATCTTATAGTCCTCTCTGGCAGCATCGTTCTCTTGCTCAGATCTTTTTGACTCAACTCGCCTTCATATTCAAGCGTCTTTAATATCAATTTGGCACTTGGAGGCATATCAAGTAAGTCTTCTGCTAATTTTACCTTTTTAGCGATAATGTCCATGGGAGAATCCTTGATTAGTCTCACAAATTTTGCAGGAAATTCATGTTTTTCACACACGATATTTTTCCTAACAGCTACCCTTTTTCCTCCATCTAGTATTACTTCACATAGATATCTACAGAGTATATCCTCAATTTCAAGTCTATCTGTATTGGGGACTATAAGAGGCCTACGAGTATTGTCCATAGAATTTACAGGAACTATGACAAAGACCTGAGATTTTTGTAAAACCATTGGTCCTCCTGCAGACATACAATACGCTGTAGATCCAATTGGTGTGGAAATGATAACACCATCACTGTTATCATGCCAGAGATCATTCCCATTAATCTTTAAAATATATTCCATAAGAGTAGCACTTTTTCTAGGAAAAAGCGAAATATCGTTTAATACAGGTTCAACCTCTTTACCATCGACATTAACAGAAAGTCGGCATACATTGTCAATTTCGTAGTCGCCTTTTTTTATTCTGCCTATAGATTTTATTAGATCACTTACATCGATCTGCCCCAAAAATCCTGTTGAATCAGATTCATATACCCCCAGGACTGGTACAGAAAATTCCTTCACATAATGCGAATAGTCAAGTATCGCTCGATCTCCACCTGCAGTAATCACCATGTCCACATTTGAAGTAGTCATTTTGTCAGATCGTTTTATTATCTCTGAATCAATATTTTCATCGTCCAAAATTTTCTTAATTTTACCTATTAGACTATCGTCTCTGGAGGTTAAACTTGAGATAGCTACTTTCATTGTAGTTATTAAAAGTCAACAGATACTCAAATTTAAACCTGATTTATGATTCAATTATTTCAAAATTCATTGTATTGTAATAGTATGAAGCATTCTGTTCAATAGCCGATTTTGAGGGTATCTTTCTTATCCCAATCTCTCTTGTCTGTAGTGCCGCAGCTAATGCGCCTGCAGCAAAGCAAAATGCCCAAACAGAATCTTTCTCTTTTACTATGGTGCATGCAAAAGAGGATGTGATGATATCGCCCAATCCTGTTGAATCAGGAGATTCATGTTTGGGTATTTTTATCCAGTAATGTTTTCCTTCCTCAAGAAGATGTATAACCTGATCCTGTGTATACAATACATAATCGATATCATATAAGGAGCGGATTCTTTTCATGCCTTCCATTCCTTGGAGTCCATTTGTAAAGCAGGAAATTTCCTGGCTATCTAGCTTTATCCCATTTACTTTATGGATTGGTATATCCATTTGTTTTCTTATAGACACCCTTCCTGGAGAATCAACAGTTCTTGTGTATCCCTGAGGATCCAACATAACAAATTGCTTTTCCTGGCGGGAGGAAACCAAATATTTTAGGATGTCAAGGGGTACTTCATCAAAAACAGGACTAATTATCCAACAATTTGTCTTTACATTTTTTAATTCTTCAATGTCTATTGGATTACACTTTGATTCTAAAGTTAGTTCACGATCGGTTTCAAAGTTTTTCAAGACAAACCGAGTTGTTGGAAGTGTCGAAGGTTGAAGATGATTGAATGAAATCCCCTGGTTTTTCAAATATTCAAGATATTCATGGTCAAGATCATTTCCAAAATGAGTAAAGAGTGTTGTATCAAATCCAAATTTTCTTGCAGTTATACCACAATAAGCAGCAGGTCCACCTAAACTCTGACTTGACTTTAGATCTCGTGACACAATCTCATCTACGACAATGTTTGAGAGTATTGCAGCCTTCATGACTGAATATCATCATTAATTCCATTGCTTTGATAAATGTTGATATGAAGGCATCAGGAGCATCAGAAGATTTAAAAGAAGAATAGATACTAATTGAGTAGTGCCAAAGAAGAGGACAAGCAGAGGACGAACGAAGGGTGGGAAAGGAAGTTCTGGAACAGTACATTGTAGCCAGTGTGGAGCCATGGTACCCAGAGATAAGGCAAAAAAAGTTACCGGTAGAATAACGTTAGTAGAACCCACTTTGGCAAAAGAATTGAGAGCGCAGGGAGCTTATATTGCACCGGTTACGGATGTCAAATTTTATTGCGTTTCATGTGCAGTGCATAGAGGAATAGTAAAAGTAAGATCAGAAATGGAACGTAGAAGGACAGGAAGACTCGGATAAGATTAATCTATTCTGTCATATTCTTTTTAGAACATAGATAAGTCTCTGGATAAAAGAGAAGGCAGAGATTAAGATAATAATTATAATTCCCCACTGAATCGATCCAGAAATTGGAATTAATCCGCAAATTGCCAAGATTAGTAATCTTTCGGCTCTTTCCCCGACTCCTATGCCTTTCAACTCTATACCAAGGGATTCTGCCCTGGCCCTGAGATAGCTCACCAAGATAGATGTTGATAAAGCAATCATTGCTAGAATAGGATTTGATAATCCACCTATTGCTATTGCTATGAAAATTAGAGCCTCCGAGACTTTGTCAAAATTAGAATCCAGAAATGCGCCTCTGGTTGTAGTTTTCTTCATTACGCGAGCCACGCTTCCATCCACAATATCAAAAAAGCCTGAAATCAAAAGCATAATACTTGCAATTACTTGCCAGGGAAACTCCAAGCCTTGTTGATTCAAGAAATTCGTAAGCCCAAAGAAAATGGTTGATAGAATAGCAAATGCAAATCCAATCATACTCCAAAAGGTTGGAGATAGACCAAGTGAACCGAAATTATTTCCTATTCTAGTTGTAATAGGAGTTATTTTTTCCCTAAACCTATTAAGCAAATATCAGGCTATAATCCATGAACCTAACAAATATTCTTTGTTATCCTAATTGTACACAATTATTCAAATTATACAAGCAGTCATGCTGATGCGCATCAAAATTATTCATTGAATACTACCTCATTGTTGGTTCAAAGATATGATTTTTACTTTTGGTCCGTACCACAATCGACGGTTTTTTCTATTGGTAATTCTGGTTTTTTTGGCTCTTGTAGATTTTTTACTAATTTCCAATTGTTGGCAAGTAGTACCGCATCAATCTCACAATTGGTAATGACCGTATTTTGATAATTGACTATGGGGTTCATTAGATCATGAAAGTTTGAATGTCCTAGTCCAAGAGCATGTCCTATCTCGTGTGTTATCACAAGATTTATGGTATCTTCCCCCATCCTCACATCATTAAAATTTATAGAAATTCTTATGTTTACCCTTTTTATGAAACCTTTGTCGTTCAGGACGTTTGTAGTTTGACCAACAGTTTTTTCACCCTTATCTTCAAATGAGATCAAAACATCCGCACTTGATGCATTTTGAACTTCCAAAAATTTCACCTTCCCTAATTTCGAGCTCCATTGGTCTAATGAGTTCTTAACTATACTATCTGTTGCAAAGTGATCACTGTTGTTGGTATGAAATGTTAACACACCATCATCAAGGCTTTTACCCCAAGTACAGCATACCTCCAAAATATTCTGATTTTCTGAAGTCAGGTCCTTGAATGCAGAAAAGGATTCCGGATATGATAATATTGCTACAACCATTATTACGTTTAGAGAAAAAACAAGGTTGTTTGCACTTTTCAATTATATCAAGTGATATTTTTTTGCAATCAATCTATTATAGTGGTTGTATTACTGATTGAAAATTAGCCTAGGCATAGTTACCCTTGATAGATGACCTTGCACCGCATGCCTCACAGACCAAGAACCCTAGTTTTTTTACTTTTTCTGTCCTTGTATCTGGACTTTGACATACAGGACAAATGACATAATCTTTCACGTATCTTTCTATAAGAGCACCAAAAGATGAAGGTTCCTTTCGACCTAGAAAAAAAACTCTTTCTCCGGCAATGTATCCTGCGGATGCAAGCTCCTTGTTCAAATAAAGTAACAGCTTTTCAGGCTCTCTCCTTAATGCCTTGGGAAACTCCATAAAATTCCTAAAAATTGTTCTCTGCCCTACCCAAATAATTTGAGGTTTGGGGATCTCAAGTCTTGCTGAATCTTTCTTTGAAGCATTAACCAAATCTCCCTGAATTCGAGACAGGAGGGTTTCGTATGATTTATCTGCGTTAACCATACTAAGTAATGTGACAAGGGCTTTAATGTTCTTTGTCATGACGGTGCTATTTTGTTGACATGACCGCATCATGAAAGTGCAATGTCTTGTCCTAAATTAGTTGGTCCATTCATTCATCCATTCTAGGAAGGGTATTATTGGATCCTCGTACGTCAGATTTGCGGAATTTTTGACGTTAAATCCCAGCATAATCATCCGTCCCTCTAATTGGCCCACTAGCTTTTGAGGAAGATCAGTACCTCTAAGAGGATTGAATAGCTTGAAAAAGTAATCTTGTTTATAGTGAGCAATGTGCCATGCGTAACAATCTGATAGAATAGTAGGGTCTCTTGATATTCTTCTTGTTATATCGAAACTTATTTTACTATTGTCATTTTTGATATTAGAATCGATCAAGATTTGCATCGATCTTTTGTTGAAATTTTCTCTCACTAGTTCCTGGTTCATACTTGTGGGATTGCTTGAAAGAACTCTAATTTGTCTTGCGAGTTGTTCCATTGTTTTTCTTGCAATGTCTTTAACATTAGTAATTTCCAAGTCTCCGTTGACTTTATGGTCTTTACCAAATATGTAAAATGAAGCAATTATCTCGTCTTTTTGAGTTAACGGCAGGTTACTCTGACCGTTGATGAAATTTAAAACCCTGTTGGGAAAATCACGGGGAAGAAAAATTCCCATATAGGAATCTGAAATAATCAACTTTCGTAGTCAGAAGAATTTGGTTAGTGGTATATTAAAAAGTAATATGAAATATTAAAAATATAGTTTTGGAAAAAATGAGGTAAGAATATTTAATGCGCGTGTGGTGGAGGAGCACTGCCCTTTGACAAAGCTTCATTAAAAGTACCTGAAGCCTTTTCATGAAATTCAAGTGAAGATTGATCTACCTTTACAGCTTGTGGAGGACAAACCGATACACAGGCCATACACCAAATGCAATCATGCTCACGAATTGGATCTGCTTTGTCAGTGTAATCTTTGCGTTCCTCTTTGACAGTACTACCCGTACCAGCCCAAGTTTGATTCTTTGCTTCTGTAGCTGGAACGTCATGTTCTGTTCTATACCACTGGAATACCTGCACTGGACATGCTTCAATGCATGCACCGTCGGCTACACATGAATCCCAATCGACTGCTACCATCGTACCACTTACACCAAGAGGCACTATTTGTTCACCCCTTGCGGCGTATGCTGCCTTTACTTCTTCGTTTTCTGCAGCTTCAGCAGTTTTTCCTGGGCCCCACATGAAATGGAACTGTTCTGCATCTGGAAGTTGTATCTTGCCAATAACTTGATGATTTTTTGGAAAGTCTGGATCTATAGGCATGTTAATCGTTTTGATCTTTGTCTGAATATTATATAAACCATATGTGTATTTTACCCCGACCCAAGGGGCTGTTTTGTAGTGAATTAATGATTCTAATATCTACGACTTGATGGCTTTTTCAACAGTACTTGCCATCATGTCCAGGTCGTTTTCTGTAACTGAAGGATGTACAGGCAGCGAAATAACACTTTTTGAGGCCCATTCTGTTATTTTGAGTTCTCCTTTATGAAACTTTGAGTAGTATGGTGTTTGATGAACGGGTGGATCATAGTAGACAGTAGCGCCAATTCCGTGTTCGTTAAGAAACTTTTTCACTTTGTCACGAGATTCATTGAAGGCCATCGTATAAAGATACCAATTGTATTTTGCCCTCTGATTTTCATGGGGCAAAGCAATATTTTTGTCCTTAATTTTATCACTTAATAGTTGCCCTAGTTTCTTTGCGTTAGTTGCTCTCTTGTTCAACATCGATTGAATCTTTTTCATTTGTATTTTTGCAATTGCTGCCGAAATTTCTGGTAATCTCATATTAAAGCCAACAATACGTGTATCGTAGCCATTCACCATACCATGATTTCGAATCATGCGCAGGCTTTCTGCAAACTCGTCGCTATTGGTAGTAATCGCCCCACCTTCACCTGATGTCAGGACTTTAGATGCATACATGCTAAAACATCCCATTTGCCCTATAGTCCCTGTCTGTTTTCCATCGAAAGTAGACCCCAAAGACTGACAGGCATCTTCAATGACCATCAAGGATTTCTTGTTTGCAAATTCCAGAATTTCATCCATCTTTGCAGGGTGACCGTATAAATGGACTGGAATTATTGCCCTTGTCTTATCGGTAATCTTGCTTTGTAAATCTTGAGGGCTCATGCAGTAGGTATCCTTTTCAATATCTACAAAGACGGGTTTGGCACCCGTACATGCCACAGAATTTGCAGTTGCAACAAATGTAAATGATGGGATTAACACTTCATCGTTTTCTCTGATACCTGCAGCAAGAATTGAAGCGTGCAACGCAGCAGTACCAGAATTTACAGCTATAGCATGTTTGACATGCAGGAATTTAGCCAACAACTTTTCAAAATCCTGAACTCTTTTGCCTCCAGAATAAGCTGCTGAGGTCAAAATTCCCTCATCTATTACGTTGAGAATTTCTTGCCGTTC
>JAICFW010000090.1 GCA_025923455.1 Nitrososphaeraceae archaeon
TTACAAAATCTGCTGATTCACGAAGTCGTTTAATACGTGCACCATCTTGATTCCACTCAGCTAAACCCTTCTTCCATTTTTCGGACTCTTGTTTTGCATAGTCTTTTATCGTCCCTTTGTCAGAGGCATCAGCTGGATTTACCCAAGGTTCAAAATTCTCGCCTGTCATGTCAGGAAAAGTAAGGAGCATGTTTCCCATATCCCCCTTTGGATCGATGATAATTGCTGGAATCCCATCAATGATGGCCTCTTCCAAAACAACAATGCCAAGGCCTGTTTTTCCGCTCCCTGTCATCCCAACGCAAACTGCATGAGTAGTTAGATCCTTTGAATCATATAGGATCAACTCATCATTACTGGTTTTCTTGTTAGAGATATCATACTTTTTTCCTAAATAAAAGACACCAAGCTTTTCATAATTATTGCTACTCATCTTGTAAGAACCATACTATAGTCTTCAAATAAAAATTTTAATTTACTATTCGCAAGATAATGCCCGATCACTCGTAGCGTTACCACCCTGAGCTAATTCATCCTGTCATCTCTACATCGCTATGATCTTTTGTATGGAGGTCAATATACACACCAAGACTAACTGGAAATTAGAATCATTAAATAAAAAAATAGGAGGACAGCAAAATACGTTTATTGTTTAGCACAGTTAGCACAAATGTTTTTGTCTTGTCCCTGGCTGTTCTTTTGCTGTAATTCAACGTTTTCCGTTCCACATGCGTCACATCTTCCCTGCATTGAATATTACAAATCTTTAAGATATTTATCGGTTAAATATTTTCAATACCGGTTGTACCAAATTTTTTAATTCTTACGTGCTCTTTATAGTTGATACCGTCTGTATTAGAAATGTTCGGCTATTTTTCTTTTAGCCGCCTTTATTCCTGATTTTATATCATCAAAAGTATCACTGGTGGCATCTTTTACCTCATTCAAGGAGTCGCTTTCTAATCCCACTTGCGCATCGGCATGTATTTTGCCAGATCCTTTATCATTCTTTTTCATCCCCAGGTTTGTTCCTAACTCTAATTTCCCCAAAGTCTTGCCTCCTTTTTCTACTCCTAATACTGTACCGGCTTGTATCTTACCTGACCCCTTGCCTCCTTTTTCTTTGCTCGTATTCCTTGCTTTTGTCTTCGCCTTTGTACCTCTTGCCTTTGGTTTTGTCTTCGCCTTTGTACCTCTTGCCTTGGCACTCATACTATTTTATGAGTAACAAGTTATTTATATTAGTCACAACCCTGTCGACTTCTGCGGATCCAAGATTAAAAAATTCCACCAGTTCTCAGAGTTTTAAAGCAAAAATACTTAGAGTGACACTAGAATGAGTCGTATTCAAAGTACATAGAAACTTGATAATTCTTTTAGTGATATTGAAAATAATTTATAGATTGGTGAAGACTTACGACAGAAAGTAGTATGATCATAATAATGATAACGTTTGAATTATTATTACATGATGTTAATGGTTATTAGAGGGAAAGAAAAAATGATGGAGTCACTGGTTGCGATGAAAATAAACAACCATCGACCCATCTTATGGCTTAGACTTGGAAGCTGTGAAATATATTGAGTATGTTAACTAGAGTGAAATATAGTATATCAACAAAAACTCAAATCATATTCTTATATCCTCTAATGTGGTAATTAACTGGTTATTTAATATGATATACGAAACGAAACATGAAATCAACTTGGGAATATACGAAACGAAACATGAAATCAACTTGGGAAATCTAAGAAAACTAATAAACAAATAACATTAACTTTAGAATGATATGCTATATCTGCTACCCTTCCTAACCAGTTTAAGTGAGAATCTTCAAAGGGTCAATATTCGAATCAGTAAATACATGAAGACTCCAAACGCAAAGCAGATTCATGATGTTAGAACTTCTATCAGACGACTCGATGCTACTTATCTCATATTGTCGAAGAAAAATAGGACCGCATCATCACTATCTGATTACGTTTTGAAGTGCAAGGAATTTTTTAAGGTCAATAGCGAAATTAGAGATTTAGATGTTATCTACGAAAAGTTACAAAAATACCCTTCAAATGCTCAGAGGATTCGAGTAATTGAAGGTGTGAAAGCATCAAGAGATGCAACTTTAGAACGCGCAAAGACAATGGGACGTTCCTTAAATAGTACTGATACAACTAGAATCATAGATAAAATCGGTGTCACAGAAAAAGAGCTGCAAAAAAGATACTATAAAATGATATCAAGATTGATATCCAGGATAGAATCAACTTTTCCTGCTGTCCTCACAAATCAGGCGAAACTAGAAGAATTACATGATCTAAGGATTTCCTGTAAGAAGTTAAGATATCTATTGGAATTGTTACCAGAAGATAAAAACAATGTGTTGAAAACAAGAAAAGCTCTCCAAAAACTTCAAGATATTCTTGGTACACTTCATGATTATGATTTTACAATAGAATATCTAAGTTCTTGGGGGACAATCATCAACTGAAATTCAAGATATAGCTATCGAAAAGGAAGAGAGAAATGCAAAATATCATGAATTCCTAAAATTTTGTAAAAGACGATTAGACATTTCCCAAGACTCTTTTTTGATAATTCTAAAAAGTTTAAAATAATCGTTTGGTAGATTTAGTAATTCAACTGGAATATCACATTGCATTAGACGAATTTTTTTCCTGCTCTAGTCAATTGTTAACATCGTTATCGTTACTGTTGGATAATTGACTCTTAAAAAAGTTAGTATCTTCAGCACAGCGCACTATTTCATAATCAATGAGATTATCCCCGATTTTTCCTGCTAGGTCTATGCAATCTTGCATTTCTTTATCTGTTCCTTGATAAGCTCCTGAATTTTGGAAGGCATTCAAAGATATCTCAAAGTCTACTCGCTTATTTTTTATATCGTCTATCAGTTCGTTGAGATCGTCATAATCTTCAGGATTAGTATTGGTATCAGAGGATTGACTAGCAGTACTAATATTTTCATTGTTGGTTGTTCGAGCCGTATCGCTTTCGCTACCCGTATTTGAATTCAAGGATGTATTTGAAGAAGGAGTATCTGTACCCAAAGCATTATTAGTTCCAGCCTGCATCGACTTTGTTACTATTTCTTTGGCCTCATCTTCAGTGAATTTTCCAGTTTTCACTAGCTCATTAATCACATTGTTTTGGCTAGCATCTTCGGTACCCGATTGAGTATCAACTGACGCAGCAGCTTGTTCAGTATCAACTGACGCAGCAGCTTGTTCAGTATCAACTGACGCAGCAGCTTGTTCAGTATCAACTGACGCAGCAGCTTGTTCAGTATCAACGGATTCAATACTGTTTTTTAAATCTGTGGAACCGTAAACAGATTCAACTGTATCCTCCAGGATACCAAAATAATTGGTAGGATTTATTTGGCCATTACCATCAGAAAGTAAATTGAAACTTTCCGTATCTGCATCTCTAAAATCCCATTTCCAAAATGCCGTTCCCCACATACCAGCCTCTTTGAGAGCACCAAGTATATCCCCAGCATTGGATTTTGTAAGTTCACTTTGACCTGGGTTTATTTTGAATACTCCACCATCTCTTATCCTTACAACGTTATTCCACTCCCCAATGTAAAGCGGTACTCCAGTTAGATCTCTTGTTTCCAAAAACATATCAAATCTTTCCTTTTGATAATCATCTCTATCGGGAACTCCATAGACACTAATCTTGAATACAACATTCTCCTTATCTGATGGTGCCATTTTCGCCAAGTTTGCTGGTGACACTTTAATGGGACCATTCAAGTCAACAGGAACATTCATGCTATAGACAACAGTCTTATCGGTCGTTTTTCTCAATTCAGTAGTAATAAATGAATTAAATTTTCCTATTTTAGACCATTGATCTATATTATGAACA
>JAICFW010000091.1 GCA_025923455.1 Nitrososphaeraceae archaeon
CAGAGTAAAAAGTTTCTTGTATCAGTAAACTTATCTTCACTTTCATAGAGCAACGGATAAATCCTCGAAGAGCTTACAATAATGAACCATATCCTAACGCCACTTGCATATTCATTTTATTTAACATCAAATTCAATTGGAATCGTTATGCATTTAAGCCTATCTACTAGTACAGACTCGTGCCGATAGGGATCTTTTAGTTCTAAGACAGTGTATTGTCTTACTATAAGTGAGTGTAAATCGGTGGTAATAATCTTACTTCCAACGCACTCAATATGTTATCTACGCAACTATTTGTGATAAGAGATGGAATTATTAACTTTGTTTCTGCAGGCAACAAACAATTAATAACTTCTAAAATTGCAATTCGTTGTCCTATGTCATTTTCCTCTCGGCATTTTTCAACTAAGCTTATCAGATGAGGTGTATTTTGTATCATTCGGTATTACTTACTATAATATAGACACAAAGACTTAAGAGTGTTTAGGTACCTTCGAATTAGCCCCTACAGATTAATTTCCGTAATTGTTTGTAAATAACGGTTAGAATTTGATGTTACTACAACATGGTCATACAATCATGTAGTGTTGTCAGTTATAAATACAAAGGCTGATATACCATGGTGTGTAATAATTGATGTTTGTAATAAAACTCAAGAGTGTATGATTTTGAAAATATTGATGATTTCAACTGAATATCCGCCTATGCAAGGTGGAGTTGGACGCTACTGCAAGAAGCTTGTCGATTCGTTAACAAATGAAGGTATGCAGGTATCTGTCGTATGCAATGAAGATGGAAATGGCGATTATCAGGGCATTTCGCCAAATAATCAAGATAATTCTAAAGTTCTCTTAGAAATTGTTAAAGAGGTTGAACCCGATGTTGTCCATGTTCAATATGAGCATGGACTGTATGGAATACATTTAGATCCAATTAACCCTGGAAAAACACGCACAAATATAGAATCATTTTACAATGACTGTGCTGTTCCTATAGTCACCACATTCCATTCCGCTTACTCTTTCACTCAATGGATGAAGTTGGTAGTTCCTCTAAATAATAGGAAATTTGGGCGCTTTGGGACTTGGATTAGAATGGCTTATGACTATTGGACACATTTGCTAAATTACGAGTCATTTAATTCCCTAAACAGGCAAAAAATAGATTTCAATAGAGCGGGAGTTGTATTTTCTAAATATCTAGCCAATATTATTCCAGGAAGTACCTTGATATACCATGGGGCAGAACCCAGCACTTCGCCACCTTTAAATAGAAATGAGGCGAGAAAAATGTTCTCACTTCCAGAACGTGAAAATATTGCATTAGCTGTGGGATTCATGACCGCAACCAAGGGATGGGATATAATTGGAAAGATGAAGATACCGGATGGTTGGAAGGTTGTAATAAACACATCACGAAATCATTATGGACGGGAAAAATTAAAGGACAGATTTGAAAACAAAGGCGTCATAAACTTAAACAGAGGCTTTCTAAGTGATAGAGATTTGTCACTACTATTCTATTGTGCTGATGCTTTGGTCCTGCCTTACAAAGTTACTTCTGGTTCAGGTGTAATGTATGATGGATTAGCTCATGGACTTCCATTTATTTCAAGCAAGTTAGAATTTTTCAAGGAATTCTCTGATATGAAGGTAGGAATGATGGTTAACCGAAATCCCACCGAGTTTGCAAATTCCCTTCGAGAACTTGAAATGAATTACAAGCAATACAAGGATGCGGTACTAAACCTTAGAAAACATCTGTTATGGAAAGAAGTAGCGAAGAAGCATATCTTGCTCTATAATTCGATTATTAATCATGCTAGTCCACCTCTACTGAAAAATTAATAGATGAATATCATCATAATGAAAATTAGAATATATTAGAACTTGCCGAATTCGATATCTGTCTAGCTTTTCGTTTAAAGTTACCAAAAGAAGTTTTAATCTCTAATTTTGCTGATAGTAGAGCGGTGCATACTTATATGTGAGAATCAATATATGAGGTGTGGATAGGAAGCGTAATTGACTGTTAATATTTTTTCAGACGTCGAAGATGACTTTCGAGACAGATATAGCATTTACTTGAGGACGATGAGACAACGAATTTATGATACATACCTGGGATTCAACGAGTTGGAGGATGAAAGAAAAATGGTTAACCAACAGGTTATAAGAACTCCTGGGCGCAGGGGCGAGATGATTAAAAACGAAGAGATTGATAAAGAATTTTCGAGGAGATATAACGAGTATAAAATGGCTAGAGAATTAGCCTGATTGAATTCTAGTCAATTAACGCTTTTGAGTATCTATATATAGACAACTATTATCGTAGAACCCGATTACTCTACGTATGAACAATAAAAAGAGTTTCTCTATTTTAGTATAAAATCAAAAATAAATACGGGGCAACAAATTAAGGATAAAACAATAGTCTTAATGTTGCCCTTTTACCCGAGACTTTACTTACGTTTGTGATAAATTTTACTTGCTTTCTTCGTTCACAAGTGTTGCTTTTGCGAAGCGATCTCCGACACTGGTAATTCTTATATTTGTTTTTTGTCCGGTTTTTGCACCTTCAACAAATATTACAAATCCCTGTATTCTAGCAATTCCGTCGCCTCTTCTACTTACTTCTGAAATTTCCACTTCGTATTCTTTTCCCATTTCGACTGGTTTTGGACCCCCAAAACCACTTCTATAACTCATTGTAAGTGTATCGTTGTCCTTTCCGTAATATTAATGAACGTAATTGACCTCGATTTCGCTCCGAATCTCATTATATTTTACTTGATGTAAAAATACTACTGAATAGTATCGGAATGTATATGATTCTGACAACAGAACTTTAGATTGGCGAGATAGTTTCACTCTGCTCTCAATGACATGTGTCAGTTCCGTATTTTGTACAAATTTTAAAGTCCTATTGAAATAATCCTACATTTTGGAATAGAATTCTGCATAGTCTTAAATAAATTATAACCGAACTTCTATTATGGGAGAAACATTCGACAGAATCAATAGGGCATTCAAAGACACTGCAGACAAAACTGCAGATTCTGCAGATAAAGTCGCTGATCCACAAACCTATACAAATCCCAACAATGTAAATGAAAATAGGGATTACGAAAGAAGAGGTAAAGAACCGGTGAACCCTGATGCTATTCAGAACATGAACCAACTGCGCTCAAGAGAGACAAGAACCCAGGCGTTGCAGGTGTTGCAGGTGACCGAGTTTAATCTTATCATTTTTAAAATTTAGTTTTGAAACAGTTCGAACTTATTTAACTTATAAACTAATTCTAAAAAGAGCATTGATAAAGAAACCTAACAGACCTCCAGAATGTTAAGATTGTGTTACCTGGAAACCTAACCATATGAAATTTTCATCTCAGTCCTGATGCATATCTTTGGTATAGATTCCTAAAATGATGATAAGATCTAGAATTTCACTCATCAGCTAGCATCTTCTGAACGAAGTCATCTTGATAATATTGTAATGTTACTTGTTATCAGATACAAATCATACGTTACTAAGAATTTTGAATTATTTCTTAGAATCTAGAATTGGTTACCTTAATAGATTTCAGGTGTAGTTTTGTTCATCCAGCAATCAAAGCATACTTCAAGTTCTAATTGATAAACCTCAACTTTATTTTTATTACATATTTGACATAATTTTTCCATACAACCAACCTTTAGTATCTGGATATAATAGTATATCATTACTCATTTCAAAAGATTTTTAGGATGAATTTCGTTTTATTCGTAAAACGTTGAAATAAATACAAATAAGGATAGATTTGATACTTTAATTAATACTATTTCCTTTACTAATATC
>JAICFW010000092.1 GCA_025923455.1 Nitrososphaeraceae archaeon
GGCAAGTACATACTCGTTACCATTAATTATACTGCTAAATAATATAGCTAAAACAACCATTGCTAGGGGAATTATAAGAGGTCTCGAAATCATAATCTATGAAGTGTTTCCATCTATATTATAAAAAAAATTTGGTAGATAGTATTCTAATAAGAATGCGCAATTGTTTTGAGGAGATTGATTCGATAAAGTTTACTTGTGGAAAAAACAGAATTTTGACTTATAGAAAAGATACTAGAGAATCATAGATATTGTTGTGTTTAATTAAGTCAAAAAAAATGATGCTATTTACTTTTTTTCTTCTTCTTGTTCTTTGTCCACAGTCCAGGGAAACCAATGACCAATTATTTTTGCCCAATCTATTTTAAGAGCAAAATAAATTATTACGCCCATAACTGCTATACTAACAATAGTTACTACTATAAGGTAATCCATATTGACTGAATTAGACATCAGGTTGTTGACAAACGGTTTTCCAAAGTAGATCGCCCCCAAAACGAAAAGCTCATTGAATGCAAACTTACCTAGAAATGTCGCAATTGCAAATTTCCATGGACTATATTTTGCAAGCCCCAGCGGAATATACACAATATCATCTGGAATCGGGCTTATCGCTGCAATAAATGCGCCTATTGCACCATACCTTCCTAGTAATCTCTGCAGAGGTACCATTTTTCCCTTAATTTTTGAACTGAGGATGTTGCGACCATAATAACTGGCATAAAAAATGACCATCTTTGCAATTACCGCACCTATTGCACTTGAAAGTGAAATCAGTGTAGGATCTAAATTATCATTGAATGCCGCCGTAATTAAGACTGGAAAATATGGAACAGGGACAAATACAATTATGCTTCCAACAAAGCTGATTAATAATATTCCTAAATATCCAAAATCGTCATAGAATGAAAATAATTCATCAATACTCAATTCTTCTCAGAACTTGAATCTCTTTGTTAATATGCTCTACCAAAATACACTTCAATAGTCTCTTGTTTTCCACATCCGATGCACGATGAAATATTATTTTTAGGATTAAATGGTACTATTCGTATATCTGCTGTTGTCTTTTCCTTGACAAGATCCTCACATTCTCTCTTTCCACACCAACTACAAGCCACAAATCCGCCAAAAGTGTCAAGTACTGAGAGTAGCTCTTCTAAGGTTGTAGCAGATCGAGTATTTTCCTGAAGATGAATCTTTGCTCGATCAAACATGTTTGATTGTATTTTCTCTAAGGTAGACAAGCTTTGGTTAACAAGTTCTTTTTCTGTGACATAAAATCTTTCCTTAGTATCTCTCCTTATCAATTCAACTTTATTTTCTTTAATGTCTCGAAGGCCTACATTTACTCTTAAAGGCACTCCTTTCATTTCCCAATCATTGAATTTCCAACCTGACGTATATGCATCTCTATCATCTACCTGAGCACGAATTTTAGACTCTTTCAATTTTTGTTCCAATTCATATGCTTTTTGTTTTACGACAGCCTTGCTATCGTCCTTATAAATAGGAACAATAATCACTTGCGTGGGCGAAATCTTTGGTGGCAGTATGAGACCCTTGTCATCTCCATGTACCATTATTATAGCTCCAATTACTCTCCAAGATATTCCCCATGAAGTTTGCCAAACAAATTGCTCCACAGTGTCCTTGTTTAGAAATTTTATCTCGAATGGTCTTGAAAAATTTTGACCCAAATGATGGGAAGTAGCCATCTGTAATGCTTTTCCATCTGCCATCAGCGATTCTAGACAAGTAGTGTACTTTGCACCTACGAATTTCTCCTTATCAGTTTTGAACCCAGAGAGCGTTGGTAATGCAAGAAATTGTTCTATCAAATTCTTGTAAATATCAAGTATCACCCTAACCTCTTCGTCGGCCTCATTTTCGTCTTTGTGTGCAGTATGTCCCTCTTGCCAAAGAAACTCTGAATTTCTAATTAGCGGTTTGGTAGATTTTATTTCAGCTCTTAAAGCACTATTCCAAAAATTCATTTTTAATGGTAAATCTCTATAGCTTGATATCCACTTTGAGAACATAGAATATGCGATTGTTTCAGAAGTTGGTCTAACTGCCAATTTTTCACCCAGGTCACTATCTCCTGATTTTGTTACCCAAAAAACTTCGGGCATAAATCCATCAAAATGATCCTTTTCTTTAGTAAGGAGACTTTCTGGTATCAATACTGGGAGGAAACCGTTCTTGTGGCCAGTTTTTCTTAACTCGTCATCTAATAGCTCTCTAATGATTTCCCATATTGCGTAGCCGTATGGACGAAGTATAATGAAACCTTTACTTGGTGAATAATCTGCTATACTCGATTTAAGTACGCATTGAGTATACCAATCACTAAAGTCATTCGATTTCTTTACAGTTATTCCTATTTCTTTTGTCAAGTCACATTACTACAAGATTTTTGGCAAAGTTATCCTAATGGTTCTCCCTTACAATAGACTTTGCCCATAATTCTACTATGAAAGTTACTGCATACATAACATTGTATGAAACCCAATTCCTTTTGAAAAACTGGGCAATCAACAGCTTCAAGCTTCATTCGTTTTAACATTTTAGGACTCACACCCTTTAGCTTTAACTTACCTTTTTCATCCATCATTCCAATGGACTGTAACTCTTTTTTTGCTCTATCATCCAGTTTGATACTTTTCTCTACTGCTTTTATAGGAACAATGAATTTTGTCTCCGGATTTTCCGAACTCATGAATAATAATGGTATTTCCTCCGTGTATATGATGCTTGCTATCTAATTGGAACTAGCATTCAGACACTTTGAACTGTGTTAAGAAAAATAACGTTATAGTTCGTATTAGAACAAATCACAATGTGAAATGATTATGTATTGGATATTTATGAAGTAATATGTGGATGATTATTACAGTGCGCTTGAATTGAACAAGAACGCTTCCATAGAGGAAATAAGGAAGTCGTTCAGGACGCTTGCATTGAAGTATCATCCGGACAAAAATAATGATGAAGGCTCAAAGGAAAAATTTATGAAAATTGTTGAAGCATATGAAGTCTTGTCCGACGCTAGTGGAAAGAAAAATTATGATGAATCAATTACCATAAAAAAGAATAAACCGAAATACGATTTTACTTGGACACCTTCAGCTGATTTCGAAAAAGTCTACAGTTACTCAAGAATAAAAAACACCTACGTAGGAGGAGGGATATGGGACATTGGTGAAAAAGCCACTAAATCAATGTGGAAGGCAACAATCATACTTCTTGCTTCACTGGCGTCAATGGCTCTGGTAATACTGTTCCTTCCGTAGATACGTAGATCCTAGACCCTCTTACCCTTATTTGATAATTTCTCTTTATTCTTTTTGCGGTATTTATACCAAAAAAATGCCGCAAGGGCTAGATTTGCAATAGAAGCGAACAGGAAAATCGGCGAGTTTATTTGAACAAAAATGACCATTCCATAAATTCCCAGAATAGTTGCAATGATAGAAATTATCTTTAACTGATTGCTAGATATTGGCAACCTTATTCAAAGCTTTTTAACAATATAAAAGTCAAACTAAAATGGGTTGCAGACTGGTATATGTTCTCTCTTGTGTCTAGACTTTCTAACCAAATCACTTACTATCTTTATTTTCTTCTTACTCAATGCACACTTATCCAAATCGCCATCAAGAATGTATTGTAAAATTGTATCAATTTCATCATATGTTAGCCCAAGTTCTTTTTCTGCCACATGTCCCTTCCAAAACCTGGGACTGCTTGGCTGATTAGTTATCTTTTCAGTAAGTCCCAATTTTTTTCCCAACACCCTGACTTGCGTCTTTAATAATCCTCCTATTGGAAGCATGTCCGCTGCACCATCTCCAAATTTTGTAAAATAACCGATCATCATTTCACTCTTATCTGAGGTTCCTAACACCAGCAGATTTCCTGTCCCTGCATAATGAAATAGTAATGCCATTCGTAACCTAGCTGAAAGATTTCCAGCAGAGAGCTTGTCGGTTGGTAAGTTTCTTAGCAGGGTTTTTTTTACTCCTTCAAAATGAATTTCCTTATGTCTGATTTTCAATTTTTGCGCCAGCTCTAAAGCATTGTCAATGTCTATTTGTGGCGTAAATCCTCTTTCTGGCATAATAAGTCCCATTATTCTATTATTATCAAGTGCTTTGGCTGCTAACAGAAGGCAAACAGAAGAATCAAGACCACCACTTAATCCTATGACTACCCCACTTTTGTTTCTGGATCTTACATTTTCTGAGATGAATTTTGTAATTCGAAGGGTTATTTTTCCGTAGTCAAGAGAATTAAGATCTTGTGACATTCCTATTTTGCCACAGGTGGCTTGGAAAAAGTATTGCTACGATTCAAATGATATTCTATGGATAACTTGGGATCTTTTTGCTTACCTGTCAATATTCCTACTACTACATCGTCCTTTTTAATTATCTCCTGTTGCCTTAGTTTTCTTATTCCAGCAGGTACAGCGCCCGATGCCATCTCACAGTCAAAACCGTTCAAACCAACTAATGCCATTCCATCACTCATTTCTTGATCGGAAACTTGCATAACTATCCCATTAGTAAAATCTATTGATCTTAATGCTTTGATTAAGTTTGCAGGCTTGCCTATTTGAATTGCAGTCGCTTTTGTGTGAGGTTTGACACCTTCCCTGTCTTTTCCTTTATAATAGTCATTGATCAATCTGATGTTTGGCCTTCCGCGATTCCAAGTTAGTTTTTCTCCGCCGAACACTCCGTTTGTCAATTCATAAAAGGTATTAGCACCTTCAGCGTTTACAACCAACAATCTTGGAATTTTTTTTATCCATCCAAGATTGTAAAGTTCAATTAACGCCTTTCCACAACTGGAGGTATTACCCAACGCACCACCCGGATAAACAATCCAATCTGGTGGATTCCAATCTAGATATTCTAGTGCTCTGTATATGATTGTCTTTTGTCCTTCAATTCTAAATGGGTTAATAGAGTTTACGGTGTATGCACCCACCTGCTGTGCCTCTTTTAGTGAATATGTTAATGCGTCGTCAAAATTGCCATCGACTTCAATAACCTGTGCCCCAAACTGAAATGCTTGGCCAAGTTTTCCAGGCGCAATTTCTCCTTTTGGTACGTAAACTTCACACTCAATATTCTCATTCGCAGCATACATTGCAGCAGATGCCGACGTATTTCCTGTTGATGCACAAATGATCCTATTCATGTTAATCATTTTCGCGTGTGTTACCGCTGTCGACATTCCATTGTCTTTAAAGGATCCGCTAGGATTGTAACCTTCTGGTTGCAATAATAGCGAATCGTTATCAACTTGAGCATATTCTGATACTTTTTTCATTTTATAAGGTTTGGACTGCCTTCCTTCAGAACCATCAAGGGAGACCAGAACTCTTGAGCATTCTTCAAGGTCCTCTGTGTCCAAATGCGCAAAATTGATTAATTCTCGAAATCTCCATACGCCACTTTCGTTGTAAATATTTCCTCCGTGATTTCTACGCTGATAAAATACGTGGATCAGCTCACGTGAGTAATTGTATTGATAAATAATATCCAAAAATGAACCGCATTTGCAAACTAATGTACTATTATTGATTTCATAAGTGAGATTACATGAAGGGTTTATGCATTTTTTGAAGGGACTGCTCCCCATACCAGCCATGAATTATTTGCTAAAAAAAAGATATTTAGACGTTTATAGGACTTGTAGCCCAATACCTAAAAAAAAATTCACTTGGGAGGAAAAGCACCACACGTATAGCAGTATTTGGGGTAAGTTAAAGGGGCGCTACAGAATGAGCACCTAGATGAATTGCAACTCTCATTTTTTGGAGGACCGAAAAGTGATTTGTATATTCTATAATAATAAAGATGCTCCTTATCTCGCACTTTGACCTTTTCATTTGCCAAAATTTTTGATTCTTTGGCAAATTGCTCATCATCTATAAGCCTATAAAAATTATTTGAAATTTGTTCAAATCCTGAGCCTTGCTCCAGTGCCATCTTTTTTCTCCACACAATTGTGCCAAGTTCCTTAGCAAATGCTTTTCTTAAAATGAATTTACCCCAGTTTTTATCTTCATGATGGCCCACCTTTTCACTAATATCCATCGAGACAGCAAGATCATACAAAGGCTTTTCCAGATAGGGTGTGTTTACAATCACTCCCAATTCTTTTCCTATTCTAATTGATGAAAACCTCATTATTATCCAAAGATTATCCAAAATCACCTGCAGTTTTTTCAGATCTCCAAAATATCTTTGCAGGTAATTGTACCCAGCAAATAATTCGTCTGCACCATCACCTGTGACTATACTTCTGTATCCACCATGTCTAGCCTCTTTTATCCCAAAAAAAATTACTGAAGAATTTCTTATTTCTAGAGGATCAAAAGTTTTGAAAGTTTTGATTATTTTTGGAACTACCTTGATAATGTCGTCAAAATCAACGACGCATTCAACATGATTATCGCTATATTTTTTTGCGACATCCTTTGCATACTTTAGATCTTCTGAATCGCGACACAAAGAAGTTACAATACTCAATCTAGGTCTCATAAGATAACATAATATGCTGCTATCTAATCCGCCTGACAAAAGTAGAGAGCTGTCAAGATACTTGCTTGTAATTTGCCTTAATTGCATTTTTAATAGACTCTGCGTAGAAGACGATGACAATGTGTTATAGAAAAATGGGTATATTCTACATAAAAATTTGGCTATGGGAAACTAATATCTATCTCATTCCGGTGCTAGCGTTATGCTCACGTAATAATTCTAAACCTTCATTTGTTATATGATATTGCTTTGATTTTTTAATGACGTATCGAACCATTCTCCCTAGATGATAGTAAATAGAACCTGTAGATAGGTCTGTTGCATATTTTATTTGAGAAAACCCCGCCGCCCCATTGCTATCAACAATGGCCTGTAAAATTTTAATCCTTGTTCTCCTGGCACGAAGCTGTGTCTCACCTATCAACAAAAATTTTATGTAAATAAATTATTTATGCCTTTCTGAGTAAATATTTTAAAATAATTGCAAACTAATTGTAGCACATACTATTAATTAAGAATTCATAAGTTTCTGATTGAAGTTTTTTGTTGTATTCATAACTGAACATGACTTGTAGACAGTTTTAAGGAACACAATATAAATAGAAACACAACATAGTAAAAGGATAATGCCAATTGATCCTGTATGTGGAATAGAAATGGATGAGGAACTAGCGACTATTCATGAGTATAATGGTAAGAAATACTATTTCTGTTGTGAGGGTTGCAAAAGTATTTTTTCAAGAAAACCAGGCAAATTTTCAAAAAAATAATATATTGTACCTAGGATATTGTTATATGAATTAGTTTCTCTAGTCATAACTAATTAACCTAACAAGAGATATTCGGTATTGTTTGTTGTTTACTATTGTCGTATTACAATATTGAATTGGTCTGCAACAAATGCGGTGGCTTGAATAATCGAATATCAAATCTAAAGTCTGTACGCGATATGTTAAAGCCCATCAATAGTACATGCAAAAATTGTGGAATTTTACTAAATCCGTTTGATTTTGCAATTTCAGCTGAAAGAAGGTATGAGAAATTCATTTGAGTTAACAGAAATAGAAGATATTGCTGTTATCACCAAGGTTTGATAGGCGAGTGAGAGAAGGATTTGTGCGTATTCACTTTACGATCTATTGGGGACTATGCACTCGAATTCATTTTCGTTTCTTATTTTATAGTAAGAATCTGCATGATTAGTAAACAATCCTACTTCAACAACACCAGGAATGCTTTTTAGATCCTTTTCAGTTTCAACAACACTATCATAATCGGGTAACAATGTATCGTAAATGATATTGCCGTTCTCAGTTATGAATGGATATCCTTTATCTAGCATCCGCATCTTTGGTAAAGCTTCGATTTTTTCGAGTTGTTGCTTGACAAAGATTCTTCCGAATGGAGTAACCTCAATTGGGACTGCCTTCGTAAATTTGTCAACAAACTTGTTAGACTTGGCCACAATTACAAATTTTTCTGACGATGCTATCAATATCTTCTCTCTTAATAGAGCACCACCACCTCCTTTTATCATATTAAAATCAGAATCTATCTGGTCTGCTCCATCAATAACTATATCAATTTTTCCGTCATTTCGATCTGCTATCTTTAAGCCCAAAGATTCAGATACGAGTCTTATTTGAAGAGAAGTAACTACAAATTCTAAAGTATCTTTATATTCCAAGTGTGAAAGATTTCTCACAATTTTTTCAACAGTGCTTCCACTTCCTAAACCTACTCTACTTCCTTTGGAAATGTATTTCTTGAAAAAATCTTTAGAGAGCGCGAGATATTCATTATCATTGTGAAACGGGCTATCAACATTACCTTGATTCATCTGATTAAATTGAACTATCCATATCTACTTTAATCTTTACAAGGAGACTGGATTCTATAATGTGGCTTCAACATTTTATTTTCCAGAATCAAAAGCAAATAGGCAATTCTTAGCATGGCTGAATTGACAACGAGTATATATACGAAGCATCAATGAATATTCCTAAATGTCTGAAATGAGTGGTGCTAAAGCTCTTATGACTTCCCTCGAAAAAGAGGGTGTTGATATAGTCTTTGGACTTCCAGGTGGGGCAAATTTGCCAATTTATGATGCCCTGGTTGACGCTAACTTTAGGCATGTTTTGGTTAGACATGAACAATCGGCAGCTCACATGGCTGACGGTTATGCCAGAATAAAAAGAAAAGCAGGAGTATGTCTGGCAACATCCGGACCTGGTGCAACAAACTTGATCACTGGTATAGCGACAGCCTATGCGGATTCTTCTCCGTTAATTGCAATAACTGGTCAAGTACCACTGAACATGATAGGAAAGGATGCCTTTCAAGAGACTGATATCATAGGAGTTGCCAATCCGTGCACAAAATATGCGTTTCAACCAAGAGTTGCTACAGAAATACCAGAGGTTGTAAAAAAATCGTTCTATATTGCAGAGAGTGGTAGACCAGGACCAGTCCTGATTGATATTCCAAAGGATGTGCAACAGGATGTTACTGAAATTCATTTTCCAGATTTAATTAAAGTAAGAGGTTACAAACCAGTTGTAGATCCCGATCTGTCAAACGTTGGAAATGCAGTGGAACTATTGGTTTCAGCCCAACGTCCAATTATCATGGCAGGTGGCGGGGTTATTCTGTCTGGTGCTTTCTCTGAACTTCAGGCAATAGCTGAGTTAATTATGGCGCCTGTCGTTACTACCTTTAAGGGGAAAGGTGCATTCCCTGAAAACCATCCCTTAGCAATGGGTCCTATTGGCATGCATGGTCATGCCGAGGCAAATAGAATTATTCTTGAGGCAGATTGTATACTTGCGGTAGGTGCAAGATTTTCAGATCGTTCCGTGGGAAGGTTTGATGAGTTTGGCAAGGGAATGAATATCATACATCTTGATATAGATCCTGCTGAGATTGGAAAAAATAAATCTGTAGATATAGCAATTGTTGGTGACGTCAAATCAGCTCTTAGAACTATGGTTAAGATGTTATCAAAGAAGGCCATTAAGAACAGCAGCGACAATCCATGGCTAAAAAGAAGAAAAGAACTAATAGATTATTTTTCAGAAAACATGAAAGATTATCCAAGAGAAATGACTGCTAGGAAGGCATTGAAAAAATTGAGAGAGCTGCTACCGGCTGAATCAATAGTAACAACAGAAGTTGGTCAATGTCAGATGTGGACTTCATTACACTTTGATGTTATTTCCCCGGGGACTTTCTTTAGCTCCACTGGTTTAGGAACAATGGGATTTGGATTTCCCGCGTCTATAGGCGCAAAGGCTGCTAGACCAAACGTTCCTGTTGTAGATGTTGCCGGTGATGGTTCGTTTAACATGACTGAAAATTCGTTAGCAGTTTCTGTATTAGAGAATCTGCCAGTAATAGTATTCTTGTTGAATAATGATATGCTTGGTATGGTGGCACAGTGGCAGAGAACATTTTATGATCGACGATACATGGGCGTTCATCAAAAAAGTTGTCCTGACTATGTCAAAATTGCAGAAGCGTACGGAGCAAACGGCACGAGCGTTCAATCAATGGATGAGCTGGAAAAGGCAATAAGAGGCGCACTCAAAACAGAAGTTGCGACGGTAATTGACATCAAAATCGACCCAGAAGAAGATGTATATCCATTTGTAGCTCCCGGTACTGGGCTTAAGGATATGATAACAGGTGCATAGATAATGAGCTCTGGAGAATTCAAAAATAAACCATTATACATCATTTCATCATTGGTTGAAAATAAACCCGGTGTATTATTTAGGATTACGAATCTATTTCGGGCCAGAAATTTCAACATTGAGAGTATTACTGTAGGCACTACTGAAAAGCCAGATCTGTCGAGGATGACAATAACCACAAGAATAGACGAGGCCATACTTGACCAATTGGTTAAACAACTTAGAAAACTGATAGATATAGTGGAGGTCGACGTTCTGGATATCAATAACACAGTCTATAGAGAATTGGCGTTGATAAAGATACGAGCCAAAGATTTTACTAACAGGAATGAAATCATCAATTTTGCAAACGTGTTTAGGGCTAATATATTAGATATTGGAAAAGAATCAGTAACTGTAGAAGTCATTGGAACTCCTGACAAAATAGATGCATTTAAGAATCTAATTATACAATATGATATTGTAGAAATGGCACGAACGGGTGTTTCCGCTCTTTCGAGAGGAGAGTAATTAATGGAGTCTCAAAAGGTAAGGATATTTGATACAACATTGAGAGATGGTGAACAGACACCAGGTGTTTCTATTACACCCGAACAAAAACTCAATGTAGCGATAAAACTGGCTGAATTGGGTGTTGACACAATAGAAGCTGGATTCCCTGTGGTATCGGATGGTGAAAAAGAAGGAATTAAGAATATTGTTAAACAGAAACTTGATACTGAAGTGTGTGTATTGGCAAGAACAGTTAAGGCAGATATAGATTCAGCTCTTGATTGTGGTGTTGATTATGTTCATACATTTATTGCCACCTCAGACATTCATATGCAATACAAATTAAAAATGTCTCGAGAACAGGTCATGGAAAAAGCACTTTGGGCTGTAGAATATGCAAAGTCTCATGGATTAAAAGTCGAATTTTCCGCAGAGGACGCAACAAGATCTGATAGAAAATTTCTAATTGATGTCTTTAAAGCAGTAACTGATTCCGGTGCCGATAGAATTGATATTCCAGACACTGTTGGATATTCCACACCCGAATATATCACATCACTAGTACAGGAACTAAGATCAAAAATGAATACTCCCATAAGTGTGCATTGTCATAACGATTTTGGACTCGCTGTAGCGAATTCTATTGCTGCAATAAACTCTGGAGCTTCTTGTGCACATGTTACTATTAATGGACTTGGTGAGAGGGCAGGAAATGCTTCATTGGAAGAATTTGTGATGGCTCTACAGTGTCTGTACTCAAAGAAACATAATATTAAAGTAAATTTGCTGTATGAAATTTCCAAATTTGTTTCAAACACAATGGGCGTTGTGGTTCAGCCAAACAAGGCTATCATAGGAGAAAATGCCTTTGGTCATGAATCAGGAATTCATACCCATGGAGTACTCAATAACCCATTAACCTATGAACCAATAAGTCCTGAATTGGTTGGTAGAAAAAGATGGCTTCAGGCAGGAAAACATGCAGGTGCTCATGGAATTCGTGCAATCTTGATTGATTTCGGTATTCAACCCACGGAAGAACAGCTGCATAAAATCATCGAAAAACAAAAGGATCTAGGCGATAAAGGCAAGTCTGTCACTACATCGCAACTCTTGTCAATCGCAAGTGAAGTGATGGGTAATACAAAATTTGAAGAGAAATTCAAACTTTATGATTTTCACATTATTACTGGAATGAATATCATTCCCACAGCGGTCATAAGGTTGAATGCCCATGGAAAAGATTTGGTTGCATCAGATACAGGGGTTGGTCCTGTAGATGCGGCGCTTAAGGCCATACAAAAAATAGCAGTTGATATGGCAAACATTCGTATAAGAGAATATCGATTAGGATCTATAACAGGAGGATCGGACGCAATGGCAGAGGTTACCATAAAGGCAGAGGACCTAGATGGTAACGTAGTTTCTTCTAGGAAATCAGGTGAAGATGTGGTTGTTGCTTCAGTTGAAGCAATGATAGATGCAGTAAACAAACTAATGTTGAGAAAAGTACTGTATTCAAAAAATTAAGATCAAAACAGATGAGGGTCAGAAGAGTTGACTAGATATAGTATTTCATTAGTTAATGGGGACGGAATAGGTCCGGATCTTGCCAATTCCGGAAGAATGTTACTAGACACTATAACCGATTATTCTGGAATAAAATTTGACATAGTTGATGTAGAAGCTGGGGATAACGCGTTGATAAAATATAGCAAGGCTCTGCCAGATTTTTCATTTGACAGCATAAAAAAATCAGATGTATGCTTGAAAGCACCTGTTGGAGAGCATGCGGCCGACGTAATACTAGTTCTAAGACGTCATTTTGAACTTTATGCCAATATAAGACCTGCTAAATCCTATCCAAATGTAAAATCTCTTCATCCTTCGGTTGATCTGGTGGTTGTAAGGGAAAATACTGAAGATATCTATCTGGGATGGGAATTTCCTATTGGGAATGATGCAGTCATAGGCCTAAGATTAACTACTGCAGAAGCATCGAGAAAAATAGCTCAATATGCATTTGAGGAAGCCATGAGGAGAGGTGATAAAAAAAGTGTTGTTTGCGTACACAAGTCAAATGTTATGAGAGTTGGAGATACTATGTTTTCTGGAATTAGTAAAGAGATTGCAAGAAAATTTCCTGACGTAGAATTTAGTGAATCGTATGTGGATGCATGTGCGATGAATTTGATTAGAAATCCTGAAAAATATGATGTTCTGTTGACTACTAACTTGTTTGGAGACATCCTTTCGGACGAGGCTGCTCAAGTTGTGGGAGGTCTGGGATTGGCACCTGCAGGAAACATTGGGAAAACATTCGCCATCTTTGAACCTGTTCACGGTGCAGCTTTTGATATAGCAAATAAGAACATTGCAAATCCATCATCGATGTTCCTATCAATAAAGATGATGTTAGAATGGTTAGCCAGTAGGAACAAGAATAATGAAGAAACCAAGCTTATTGAGGTAGGAACAAAGATAGAAAATACTCTCGTAGGTCTCCTTCGGGAGAACCTAAAAACAATAGACATTGGAGGTAACTTGCATACTGACGAATTTACAAAAAACTTCATATCCAAACTAATTCTGTAGTTCTCTACAACAGTAAATTGAACCTTTATTATTAGAAAAATAAAAAAATACTTGTATTTTTATTCCTTATTCTCAGGCGGCGACTGACAGAATTCTGTCAAAACACCATTCATGGATTTAGGATGAATAAAGGTTATTTTTCTACCATAAGAGCCAGTTCGAATATTGCCAATCATTCGAGTACCCCTAGCAATGGCTCTCTCGACATCTCTTTCGATATCATCCGCTGTAATTGCGATATGGTGAATTCCTTCTCCACGCTCTGTTAGGAATTTCTTAATAGGGCTGTCATTTGCCGTGGGTTCCATTAACTCTATTCTTGTATCTCCCAATTTCAAAATTGCGACCTTGACTCTTTCTGTTGGAACCTCTTCGATATCAATCTTGTCGATTTTCAGAATTTTTTCATAGTTCTTTAGTGCTTCGATTACACTATTTACGGCTATTGCAACGTGGTCGACTCTCAAATCAAATCATCCTCAAAAAGAGAACTTGGGTTCATATCTTCCAAATATGTCGACAAATACGTCGCTTATTTCTCCCAAAGTCACATGCCCTTTTACTGCGGATATAATATGTGGCATTATGTTCTCATCATCCTTTTCAGCAAATTTTTGTAACTTACTTAATTCAGAATTTACCTTTACTTGATCCCTATTTTTCTTAAATTCTTTCAATTTTTTCACCTGACGAGTCTCTATTTCAGCGTCTATAGTATTTAATTTTGGCTCTACATCATTTTGATCTTGGAACTTGTTTACACCTACAATAACACGATCATTGCGGTCAATTTCTTTCTTTAATTGATAGGCATTGCGTCTTATTTCTTCTTGAAAGAAACCTGTTTCAATGGCTGCTAGTGAACCTCCAATCTTTTCAATTTTCTTGAGATATGTCTCAACCCCATGTTCAATTTCAGAAGTAAGATATTCAAGATAATATGATCCCGACAGCGGATCTACAGTCTTGGTCACACCAGTTTCATTTGCTATGATTTGCTGAGTCCTCAGGGCTACCTTAACTGACTCTTCAGTTGGAAGGGCCAGTGCCTCATCTTTCGAATTGGTGTGTAATGATTGGCATCCTCCCAAAACTGCTGACAATGCCTCTAGTGTAACTCTGACAATGTTATTATCCACCTGTTGTGCTGTGAGAGATTCGCCACTTGTTTGTACATGGAACCGAAGGTGAGTAGACTTATCACTTTTGGCTCCAAATCTTTCCTTCATTATTTTGGCGTAGATACGGCGGGCAGCTCTAAATTTGGCTACCTCCTCAAAGAATTCCATAGTGCAGCAGAAAAAAAACGATAAACGAGGTGCGAATTCGTCAACCTTTAGTCCTCTTGATACACATGTATTGATATACTCTATTGCATTGGCAAACGTAAAGGCTAATTCTTGAATAGCATTTGAACCCGCTTCTCGCATATGATATCCCGAGATGCTTATTGGGTACCACTGTGGAACATTTTTTGAGCAATACTGGATCATATCACCTATTATTCTCATTGACTGTCTGGGCGGATAGATATAGGTATTACGAGCTATGTACTCCTTTAAGATATCATTTTGTGTAGTGCCTCTTAGGTTGTTAGATGATATCCCTTGCGACTCTGCAACAACGATATACAACGACAGTAATGTTGATGCAGTCGAATTAATTGTCATTGAAGTACTGACCTTATCAAGTGGTATATTTTGGAAACATGTCATCATATTGTCTATAGAACTGATGGCAACTCCGGTCCTTCCAACTTCGCCCTGTGAATATTCATTGTCCGAATCTCTTCCAGTTTGGGTTGGAAGATCAAAAGCCAATGATAGGCCAGTCTGTCCATGATCTAACAAAAATCGAAATCTCTTGTTAGTTTCTTCAGCACTTCCAAAGCCACTATACTGCCGCATAGTCCAGAGTCTTTCTCTATACATGTCTGGGTATAGACCCCTTGTATAAGGAAATTTACCGGCCTCTTCATCATCGTGGCTTGTGCTAGCAAGATCTTTTGAAGAAAAACTTCGCTTTACAGGAATCCCTGAATCTGTCTTAAATTTTTTTACTTCTTGTTTTGCCATTATTATACGCACCTACACAATTATCTTATTAGCAAAATTTAAAGCTGCACTATATGGGTCCACTTCCTTTTTCAGTATCTTATTTACAAGTTTTCCGTATTCTTGGCTTTTCATTATTTTTTCAATTGATTTTTCTTTAATTACATTTAAAATCATATCTCTTAATTCATTTTCGAGTATGGATTTTTCTCTTGCTCGATATTTTTCATCATCCAGCAAGTCTAGTAAAGCCTTTGTTAATTCTCTTATTCCTTTATTCATCTTTGCCGAACATTTGAATACTAATTTCTTATCGTCTCCTATCAAGTCCGAAATTATATTGAATAATATGGCAGCTCCTTCCAGGTCTGATTTATTCACAACATAGATATCCCCTATCTCGGTTAATCCAGCTTTTATCGCTTGAATACTATCTCCTGTTTGTGGATTGAAAATAACTACAGTAATATTTACTGCTTTGGAGATTTCAATTTCGAGCTGTCCTGCTCCCACACTTTCAATTAATATGAGATTGTAGCCGGCCGCATCCAAAATTCTTACAACATTTCGAAGTGATCTTGAAATACCTCCTTCGGCCCCTCTCGACGCTAGGCTTCGAACATAAATCTCATCACTTATTGACATCATACGTACTCTGTCTCCCAATAGCGCACCACCAGTTATCGGGCTGGAAGGGTCTACAGCTATGACGGCCACCTTATACCCGAGAGAGTGGAATCCGGTGGCGATTCTTCCGATTAATGTACTTTTACCTGCTCCTGCCGATCCAGTAAATCCTATAGTACTAGCATTTTTTGTTTTCTTGAAAATCCCATGAATTATTTTCAGTGACTCAGCATCATTATTGTCAATTATTGAGATCGCTCTGGAAATTGATCTCTTATCCCCTTTTAAGATTCCAGATACTAATTCTGACACGAGAGATTTAGCTGGAAAGTTAAGTATTAAAAGTTACTTCTGATCTTGACAGTATTCCTGTAATAGAAGCCAAAAATTGACAAAAAATTTTAATGGTCCATTGTAAATTTTAGATATATGTCAACACTTACCCAAGGGAATAAGAAGCCGATAAGAGTTCTCGTGTCGAAACTAGGGTTAGATGGCCATGATCGAGGAGCCTTAGTCATATGCAGAGCTCTCAGGGACTCTGGTATGGAAGTTATCTATTCGGGGTTATTCTGTACTCCAGATCAGGTGGCAAAAATCGCTATCGATGAAGATGTCGACGTTGTTGCAATGAGTTTGCTGAATGGGGCACACCTTACATTATTTCCCAAGGTTGCAACTTTATTAAAGGAACATGGGGTTAGTGATATCCTATTAATTGGTGGAGGAGTTATTCCTGGTAGGGATAAGAAAGAGCTCGAGGAAAAAGGCGTAAAAGGTAACTTTGGTCCAGGCACGCCCCTTGAAGTTATAATAGAGTTTATTCATAGTAACATCAAAAAATAATGGCATAACCATTAACTGCTTACTATGGTCTTTTTTTAGGAATATTCAAATTTTCCGTCCAAATAATGCGTGAACAGTTTTTCAAGACTTAAACGAAATAAAGTTGATACCAACTTTACCTCATATGAGGAGCTTAACCATCCAATTCGTGATCTCAAATTTTCCAAAGCACAACTGGTGAATTTTTAGCCTAATTTAAAATGGAGATTCAAGGTAAAAAATAACTCTACATGTTTTATTTCCCTAAGAATCATTAAAACGATCCATATGACCAATACAATTATTCCAATAATTATTAGAATATTTCCAATGGCACCGGCAGGATATGGGATTGGAGCATAGAGAAGAATCGCTCCAATTACAATGAGGACTAAGCTAAGATTAGTAAATTCTGATTAGAAATTGCAGTCTTTAACTAAAATAATAGGTAAAAAGTTTATTACTATAATGAATTTGGGACTATTTACTATACAAAGTTACAAAATTAGCCAATACCTAACATTACAGAACATTTTTAGAATGAAATTTAGAAATAAAACCAATCGGCGAGAACAAAACTAAAATAAAAATAAAAGTAGATCGCTAGTCTACTGGATTTGATTCAATCTCACTATCAGTTGAAGGAATTGTCATTGAATCATTGGTCCGTGTCATTTCACTACCTGTTCCGTTCATACCTAGCATGTTTTCACTTGATTGAGACGAACCCATTTGATCTTCTATTGTTTGATTAGCACCTAGTGTATTATCAGTTGTTTGATTAGCGTTCAATGTGTTTTGAGTCGTTTGGTCCGCGCTTAATGTATTCTCAGTTGTTTGTGTAGATTCAATTTGGTTTTCATTTTCGACAGTTATTTCATTTATGTTTACATTCTTCAGGTCTATGTCCATATTAATATCGTTGCCGCCTCTGATATGTGCCGTCTTGGTAACGACATCTATCTCAATTGTTCCTTTACCTATCTGGCCTCTGATTTCACCGTCTGGAAATGATTGTGTATGTACATTTACATATGCAGAGGATTTATCAAAGAGACTCACAAGATCTGATATAGATTTGCCCTTTAGAGGCCCTTCTAATTTGTCTGCTGTTATACTACCCTGAACTAATGCTCCGTTTACTGTATCTTTACTACCCTTGAATAGTGTTGCAACAACAGGTCCATTTTCACTGGCCTTACCTGAATGAATATGGGCTTGTGTTACTCCTTTCAGTCCTTCTCCTTCAATTTGGTACCAAACCTTTGAATTACCACTGTTTACAATAAAACCACTCATTCCTGTTGCCGTTACATCAGGGTGTGACGGAACTTCGTTTTTGCCATTTAATACGGTGAGATATCCATTTTGCTGCTGTGCATTTATTTGATTTGCGAATATTACTGAAACTGATACTGACAGTATCGCCGCTAGAACTACCCCTATGTAAGTTAATTTTGTCATTACTTAGAAAAAGGCAAAATAATTTATTAATAACTATGAATACGGTTCTCGAAAATAAGTAATACTCTTAATAATATTAAACTGTAATAAATCATGAGGCATATTACATCCCAAACATTATGCGCTGAATGATTCATCTTACTTCTGAATTATGCCCGCATTATGCTCTGCTCGGTGTCCGCGCGGCAATGAAGATTTAAATTTACAATGTTCTTCAGTACTATTTATCATAAAAAATGACCTTGATCGGTGATGCTTATCGTTGGTTATATAGCAAATTCAGCTCTCGCCCCACAAATTTTAGTTGGGTCATAAACAATGAGCTTGCTGGAAGTGGATTGCCATTATCCTTCCAACAATTCAAATGGTTAGTTGACCACGGGATAGGAACAGTGGTCACGGTTCGTGAAGTACCTTTACCCTCCCATTGGTTCTCGTTAGTGGATAAAAAAAATTCGAACGCTGATATTAAAAATCTCGAGAAAATAAATTACTTGCATTTGCGAGTTGAAGATTATCAATCTCCGACAGTGCAGGAGATTGATTCAACGGTTAAATTTATTGAAAATGAAATAGAAGCAAATAGACCAGTATTGGTCCATTGCGCTGCAGGAAAAGGTAGAACGGGAACTATTCTAGGAGCTTATTTACTAAGAAACGAGAATATTGGTGCCAGGGATGCAATAACCAGAATTAGAAATATACGACCTGGGTCAATTCAAACTGATTCTCAAGAGAAGTCGCTTTATGAATTTGAGGAGTATTTGAAGGATAAATCTACGAAAAATTCAAGTTAAATTTGAATCGTCTTGGTACAACAGACTATCTAAGAAATATGACAACATTTTTTTGATACTGATTGATATTATATCATATGGATTTTGAAAAGTTAGAGGATCTCGCTACTGAGGTAAATTTGGCACGAAATCAGAATATGAGATCTAGAGTTAAAGAAGTAGAAGAAGAAATATTGAAAAGCTTGATAGATACTCAATTGGATTTTCCAGTTGAATCAGATGTCTTAATCAACAAGAATTCTGCTTCCTTTGTATATAAAAACAATAAAACATACCCCGCATTGTTAGAACATATCGCACGTATCTTGCATGTCGAGATTCCGATTAGGATTAAGGAATCTGAGTTTGGACCGGGAGGAATCATAGTTGCGGCTGGGAATAAGGATGAGGCACATAAAATATTACAGGATTGTTCCAATGAGTTACAGATTCTCATAAAGGGTAAACAAGGGCACATTGACTAATTATAATGTTTGAATATGT
>JAICFW010000093.1 GCA_025923455.1 Nitrososphaeraceae archaeon
ATCATCAATTGAGTTGCTCGAACTTTATTGACCTTTGAAAGGGCAATTACGTTATATGATTTGGGAAGTTCAATCATCTGTTGATACAGATTCTGTTTTCCTTTTGGATAACTTGTTCTTGTGTGTTTATTAGCTGTCATTATCCATCTCCCTACTTTTTATCTTGTTTTAATGCCGAAGCCTTGGAGGGCTTGCTCATTGTAAACTTTATTATCGCATTGTGGATATTTTTATCACCCTGTGGCAGTTTTTTCTCAATAGCGGAAATTACCGCCAGTGCATTTCCCACAATTTGATCATCTTCCATTTTTTCATCACCTATCTTTGCAGATACGTTGAGTTGATTTTTTGTTCTTGCTCTAACAGATCCTCTAAATCTATCGGCAATACTTTCTATCGGAGCTCCATAAGGAAGGGGAGAAGGCATTTTGCCCTTGGGTCCCATAAATTGTCCTAGTGAACGACCTACACTAGACATCAAAGTGGTATCAGCCAAAAAAAAATCATACGCTTTAACGACCTTTCTTGCATCCTTCTTATTAGTACCAAGTCTGTCTAACTCGTCAGGTTCAATGACCTTATCAACTTGGGCTTTTCTTGCTCTTGTTCCCATATCCCCAGATGCAAATACACATATGCTTGAACTCTTTGTTGATTTGTTTGGTAAGTTTACAACTTCGTTTACACTAAAACCCTTTTTAACGTCAATATCCTTCAATATAAGGGTCAACTCCGCCGATTGAGTAAAATTTCGTTTTTCAAATCCCTCACGGGCATTTTTCATCATCCCTCTTAGTTGATTATCGTCAAGCATAGTTGAAATTTTTAGATTTCAAGCCTCTTATAAACGTGAGTTACAGTTTTGCACCTGTTAAATTAATTACAAAAGATGTGTCGAGTCACGCAGATTGCTCTCTCATGTCGTGGGCTTATTATCCTGACAACCAAATATGGCAAAAAATATAACGGGCCCGGAGGGCTTCGATCCCTCGACTTCCGGCTCTCTTTGTTTAAACTTAGAAGGCAGGCGCTCTATCCAAGCTGAGCTACGAGCCCATTCGGATTGCTACGTTCAGCAAATCCTTGGCAAAAAAGGAAATAAAATATTCACTTATAAACTGTTCAAAACTCTGCTTTTTTTACACCAAAACAGAATTTACATCTGGTGGGTTTTGCATTCACTTCTTGTATTATGCTCAAGATCCGATTTTCTATTATCATAGTTAAGATTCAGGTTTGCAAGATCATTCTAAAATATTTGGATAGATTGTGTTTCTATCTACCATTTAGTAACTTTGACTACTTCGAATGCCTCTGCATATTTTGAATTAATTTGATACCCTCTGTAGGAACATCTGCCAATAATTGCTGGAATCCATATCTCTCCGCAACGTACAAACTGAGATTCAAAGCACTCTAAAGCATTTTTCTTTGTATCTAATGTATCACTAATATCGACAAATAACTGAGGTCTAAATGAATTTTCAGTAATTCCTCCTGGTATCGTAGTCTCATACATGAATAAATTGTTCTGATCTCTACAGGCTGAAATCACGCTTTTTGTCAAAATTTGATGATCCTGATGAGAATCACCATACCATTGGGTAAATACTGAATCTGGTTTGTATTTAGTAACCAGCGAATCTATTAATGAAATGAATTTTCTTCCAAATATCATCTCCCCCGGTGATAGGTCAAGAAATACTGGAGGCTTGCAGCCCATTACTTTGGCCGATAACACTGACTCTGTCTTTCTGCCTTCCTTGGTATCAGACTTGACAAAATTTGGTAACGTAGCTATTATTGGTTGAACCTCATAGCCCATAGCAGATAATTTAGCTATGGTACCGCCCATGCCAATTTCCAGGTCATCTGGATGAGCACCAAATACTAGAATTGATTTAGACTCCATACAACCAAAGTTAGATAAATTGCCTACTTATGACTGTTAATGGCTGATGGAACCAGTCTATAACCTCTCATTTCTCTAAATCTTCTATAATCCTCATCTACTTCCAATGCTGCCATCAGTATCTTGCTTTTTATTGATTTTGATGACTGCAGGAACATTTTTGTATCTTTTGGCAAACAATGTCCTCCTACTCCATCTCGAGGCTCAAGTATATTCACATTCCATTTAGTATTCAGGGCATCTCTTAACTCTCCAAAGTTAACATTATTTGCCTGACAGTAAAGGTATAGATCTTCCGAGAATGCTATCTGCATATACCGATCGGCATTTTCAATTATTTTGGTCAATTCAGCTATTTCAATTTCAGATACAGGGTGCATTGGAATTTCAAGACTAATTCTTCTGCAGCTTTCGTGACTATCGTTAGTAATAATATCGTTGGATTCGAGTGATTCGTTGCCACTATCGTAAAATTGTAGAGCTATTTTAAGACAGCAATCATTTACCCCACCTATCACTCTAACCTGATTCACCCCATGCTCATCCTCTTCAAGAGCATACCACCTGTGAGGTGCATGAGCAACATGAAGTCTGTGGTTAAGCAACTCAAATATTTTCTTTGAAGTACCTTTTGGTACTGTACTTTCAATGGAAACAAGTGATCCGTTCTTTGCTTCCCTTGATATTTTTTGAGCCAGAGAAAATAATCCATCTACAAAAGGAGTATATTCATCATTGGGATCATGGGTTGAAACACAGAGTATGAAAACGTCAATTTCATCAAACCGTTCAATCCCTTTTATTCCATAATTCTTTTCTGCTTCTTCCATTTTTAACGTGTTAATGTCATACCCAAAGGTTTCAAATCCCCTCTCTTTTACGTACTTTGCAACTGGCAGGCCGAGTTGCCCAAGACCAATAACTACAACTTTCTTTATTTGAGATCCTAATTCTGTGTGCATTTTTGATGATATAAAAAGAATCATTACATAATTATTAAAGCCTTGAGATGGAATAAAACGTAAGTTATTCACTATAGAAATTTCTATTTGGTTCGTATAGAACTTTATGTAGAAAGTTGAGATCTCTTGTACGACGCTATCGTCAAAAGGAAATTGACTTTTCAAGTTAAGCTATTTGCTAGATATAAATAATCAAACCAAAATAATAGATATGTGATAAGAATTGGTTTAATAGGTAAGACTAACACTGGAAAAACTACTTTCTTTAACTCCGCTACCTTAGGAAGTGAAGAGATTGCAAACTACCCGTTCACAACTAAAAAACCAATTCACGGAAATGCCCATGTAATTACACTATGTGTTCACAAAGAATTTGGAGTTCAGGACAATCCTCGGAATTCATTATGTAAGGATGGTTGGCGATTTATCCCTGTAGAGTTGATAGATCTTCCAGGTCTAATTAAGGGCGCATGGGAGGGTAAGGGTCTTGGTAATCAATTCTTGTCCGTTGCTGCTCAATCTGATGTATTACTCCATATCGTTGATGCGTCTGGAAGTATAGACGCATCAGGAAAAATAGCGGAGGCTGGAGCAGGAGATCCAATTGCAGATGTATCGGATATTGAAGAAGAACTGGTATTGTGGTACTTGAAATTGTTCGAAGGAAATCGAGAAAAAATTTCAAGGATGACAAATACTGGAATGGACACTGCCCGTGCTGTAACTGAAATTTTTGGTGGTATAGGAGTTAAGGAATGGCATGTAAAACAATCTATTACTGAAAATAATCTAACAGATAGGAACATAGATGAATTAGATTCTGATGAGAGTAG
>JAICFW010000094.1 GCA_025923455.1 Nitrososphaeraceae archaeon
ACATTTTATTTACTTTTGACTAATAACAAATAATCCCATACTACTCAATATCATAAGTATCCATACAATTTTGTTCCAACTAAAAATTTTTTGACCATCAAGGTTTCCAAATGGTAATAAATTGAACAATGCGATCCACGAATTAAATACTGCTCCAATGTACAAGTAACCAACAGAGGGAAACTGATAAGTTAAAAGCCAAAACATAAAACCCATAACAAGATTTGTAAGAGGTCCAACAAAAGCAACTCTTCCGAATTTACTCCTATCAGCTAAATCTACCATGACAGCTCCCGGAGCAATAAATTTGAATGGAATAAACGGAATTGCCGAGATACCAGTTACTACTAATCCATATAAGTTTGTACGAAACTCTGCCCAACTTCCATAAAATTGAGCTAATAGTTTATGGGCCATTTCATGTACAAGAAATGCGCTAACAAATATTATTAAGAATTCCAAAGCAATACGTCTATAATTGTTTAATGATAAACCAACGGCCGTTACTAAAATCGTTGCAACCAGCAGGTGAAATATCTCTATTTTAGAAAATTTTATTTTTAGTATCGCAATTTTCAAGCTTGAATTCTTTGTATTATTGTGAATCATATTTTTTTTATCGACATATTCTTTTATAGAAACACATGAATGATTCATTGGAATTCTATGCAGATTACAGAACACTTTGTTACAATAATTGCACCTAAAGGGGATATTTTCTTCCCTCTCACAAATTTCACATTTCATTAAGTTAATTCATTCACTCCGAATTAAATCGAGGTAAATTTACTCTAGCGTCACATTTAAAAGTGCGTTTTTAAGACACCAAACTTCATTTTTCTTCTAACAAGCATAACAACAATTAATTGTGTAAAAAAATCGAATTCTTGGTATCTATTAGAATTACAATATCCTATGGTAAAATATATGAACATTGAATTACTGTATTAAGTATAGAGTTAGTTTGTCTGATGATGATACTAATGAGATGGATGATAAACTGGTCCAGCGTTATGATACGATCTTAAAAGAAAGTGCGCTATTAAGTACCTTTGCTGGGATCCTCTTTGGATTCTTGTTGAATATGGCCATAAATGTACCCGATCATTTTGAATTTATTGATAGGGTAACCCTAATTGTAGCTTTGTATTCCACTACCGTGGCGGCCTCGTTATTTGTTATGCCAGTGGTTTATCATCATTTACAGTATCCTTATGGAAGTCTAGATAAATTCAAGAGCAGAAGCCATAGATTTATCATACTGGGGTTAATTCCCGCAGGTCTCACTCTATACCTTGGTCTACAACTGGCTATTCACTCATTACTAGGATCTATAGAATCATTTCTTCTTGCATCACTACCATTCATTTTGGTTTATTTTTTATTCAGAGCTCGTAAAGGTGAATTCTTAAAGAATCTATAGGATCTACTTGTTCTATACTCATATAGTAAAAATATATACATATTCATAACGTACGTATAAGGAGTATCATTGAAAATATCTATAATTGACATTGGTTCTAACACAATCAAGTTAGTCATTTATGAAGTAAGAAAGGATAATTCGTTTATCGGTGTTCACCAAGAAAGCACAAAGGTAAAGCTTGGAGAATCCCTGGCTTATTCCGATAGTCTTAATGAACAATCGATCCTCAAGAGTATAGACGTTCTTCTTCAATACCGCGATATCACAAGACTTGAGTCTGCAAATAAGGTTCTTTGTGTAGGTACAAGTGCGGTTCGGGAATCAAAAAACGGTAAATATTTTATCGATCAGGTCCGTAAGAGAAGTGGAATTAAAGTAAGGGTTCTCAATGGAGAGGAAGAAGCTTATTATTCTTATCTGGGTGCATCCATGACGACCTGCATACCGAATGGCTTGTACTTTGACTTGGGAGGAGGAAGTTTGGAATTAGTTTATACTGAAGATTTTAATATAAAGAAGGCACAGGCCCTTCCATTAGGAGCGTTACGCCTATCTAGAACATTTGCTAATGAAAATGGTTCTTTCTCAAAAAAGGATTGCGATAATATGGACCAAAGAATTCTGGATACACTTCCAACCAAAAAAAGTTACGGAATTGGAATAGACGCATTACTTGTAGGAGCTGGCGGAACATTACGGGCTCTCGGAAGATATGATCAAAAGCGTTCAGGATTTCCATTTGAAAAGATACATAATTACAGATTATCATCAAGCACTATTGAATCTCTCCGCAAAGAACTAAGTTCATTAAAGCCCGATGAAATTGCTAGTCAAGGAACATTTGATTCCACCAGAGTTGAAACAGTTGTAGCGGGCATCCATGTGATTGATGGTATTATGAAGAAATTTGACTTTGAAGAAATTGTTATAAGCGGTTATGGAATACGAGAAGGGATTCTTGCTTCATTTATTCAAAACCCTAACACTCTCGAAAATCATAATATTGAAAGTCTGGGAAAACAGATTGTAAGAATACTTTCTTACCATTCTCACAAGCATGATATTTCAAATTTTGGGCTTGATGAAATGACGCGTGATATGATCTATCATAGGCTATTGAAGGATAGGGAAGTCGAGATACTTTCATACGCGCTTTATACCTTAGGAAAACTACCTGAATCAAATAAGTACTATAGTCTTTTCTATCAAGTATTGGATGAGGATTACCCTCGTCTCACATACAGAGAACAAATCATACTAGCATTGTCTATAATTTACTCAAAGAAAATCAGAATCGGTGAAGGGCTGTTTTACAAATATAATAATTTACTAAAGCCACAAAATCTAAAATCCATCCAAAAGATAGCTGTATTACTCAACCTGGCGAGGATAATAATAAAGACAAGATCTCAGATAAGAATTAGATTGACAGACAATCAAAGCATGAATTTCACCATAATTCCTACACAGAAATCATTTCCGACTATTTTATTAAAACAAGTAATTGAGAAAATCAGCAAGATATTTGATATTCCCGTACAATATCATATACCAAATCGAATCAATCGACTCAAGGGTTCAACCAGAAATATTATTTCTATAAAATCTCAGACTTGATAGTTATGTCATATAATATGAATGATACTACAAAAAGCATTCCCAGACAAGGTAAGCTTATAGTTGTTGAAGGTATAGATGGATCCGGAAAATCGACCCAACTTAGATTACTAGAGAAATGGCTTGTTTCTAGGAATATGCCAGTATTTTTCACGGAGTGGAATTCATCAGAGACTGTAAAGCAGATTACTAAAAAGGGTAAGAAAAGTGGTCAATTAACCCCAATTACCTTCTCCTTATTACACGCAACTGACTTTGCAGATCGTTACGAAAGGAATATTCTACCACTATTGCATGCTGGCTATATTGTCCTAGCTGATAGATATGTCTACACTGCGTATGCTAGAGACATAGTCAGGGGATGCAATCCAAATTGGGTTAAAAAAATATATGAATTTGCAATAAAACCCGAGATTGTATTCTATTTTAAGGTACCCATAGATATTGCAGTAGATAGAATACTCTCCGGTAGACCAAGACTAAAGTATTATGAGGCAGGTATGGATTTGAATTTGAGTAATGATCCTTATGAGAGTTACAGGATCTTCCAAAGTAGAATTATTGAACAATACGAATCCTTGTCGGTCTCCGAGAATTTCACCATCGTAGATGGCACAATGGAGATTGAAGAGTCGCAAAGATTTTTGAGATCAATGGTTATGAAGTTATTACCATTGAAATTTACGAAAAAAAATAGGAGACTTAGAAGACAATGAATTATAGAACTATAAGATCCTTAAAAGGTAAAAAGCTGAGAAAGGGAATATTTTACGGACATGCTATTCCCTATTTGGAAGATATCGAAATTAAGGGAAGATTTATTGTAATAGAAGGTCCTGATGCTTCGGGCAGAAGTACACAAATTGAATTACTATCATCAAAACTTGAAGCTGACGGTCATGCAGTTTTAAATGCCGGGTTAAGACGTTCTGAATTAATAGGTCAGGGTATATTAGAAGCAAAAAGAAATTTTGTTCTAGGAAGAAAGACCATAAGTTTATTTTATGCAGCAGATTTTGCCGATCAATTAGAGAATAAAATCATTCCTGGATTAAGAGCAGGATACATTGTTCTTTCTGACAGATACATTTATACTCTTATGGCAAGGGAAGCCGTGCGGGGTATAAGTAGCTCATGGTCTAGAAATCTCTATGGTTTTGCTTTGAGACCAGATATAGTATTTTATCTAGATGTTGATCCAAATGAACTAGTTCATAGGGTATTCAAAAAGAATTCCTACCTGGATTATTATGAATCAGGTACTGATCTTAGACTATCAGATAACATGCTAGAATCATTCGTAATGTATCAGAAATTATTAAGAAAGGAATTTAATCGAATGCAAAAACGATACAACATAATTTCAATAAATGGTAATAGATCAATAAGCGAAATAAATGAGGATCTTCAAAAAAGGATTGATGCCTATTTGCAAAATCTACAGAATTACTAATAGTTGAGTTTATTATATCTCAAATAATCCGATATGTTCGGAAAGTAAGGATAGCACAATTTCACTAATGGTAAATGGATGAGTTTCAACCCAGTCACTAACCAAAGAATAAATAGTTTGATAAATCATAGTTTCTAATGTCAAGTAAAAAATCAAAGAATATTTCGACTGGTTCCAAAGAAGTTTCAACACGATTAAAAGATAAGAAATCTGATGGTACAAAACTGGATTCTTCCTCAGATAAGGAATCAAAACCCGAAATCAAATTTAAGAAAGTAAGAAAAATCTCAAAGTCAATTAAAAGAATTGAATTAGAAATATCACATATACAAACTCAAATGCAAAAGATAGAAAATGATCTTAACGCCATACTCAGATTCATAGAGACTGGGAAAAAGACATAATACAAAAAATAATGTGAATGTTCAACTTGCAATTGATGAATTCTATCTCTTTTTATTAACGATTTTTAATAAGATGATTCAAACAATCATAGTTAAGGGATTTGTCTTTGAACCTATATCATTCATCAGGTTCTAATTCCTTTGGACGCCATAGATTAAGCAATTCACCCTTCGTCTTAACGATTATCTGTCTCCATGATCGGATCGGCAGTCTTATGCACGCAACCGCACACGTAGGCATTCTAACGATTTCTCCTGTTAATATCTCGACAAGATGTTCTGAAATAGGATTGTGTCCAACTAACATTATTATGTCGTGCCTATCATCCTGATTTATCAACACATTAAGATACTCTGAATGACCTGAACCATAAAGAGTGGAATCAGTCAATATTTCCTCTTCATATCTACAAGCCCTGGCAACTTTCTTGGCAGTGGATTGGGCTCTTACTGCTGAAGAGCTTATTATTAGATGCGGGACTATTCCTTCCTTCAATAGCTTTCTACCCATCCGAGGAGCATCTCGTTTACCTCTATTATTTAGAGGTCTATCATGATCTGAAAATTCTGCAGATTCCCAACTTGATTTTGCGTGACGAACTATTAGTAATAGCTTATTACTTTTATTCAAGGAAACTATGTATTAATCATGTTGAAGAAGTATAATAATTTTTACTATAATTTCTTTGGTCAATATTCCCACAGCTCTAATACTAATTTTAAAATTAGTGTTTCCCTTTGGATAACGTTTCTTTTATCAATATCTTTTGTATTAATAAGTAATCTTTCACATGAGCTAATTTGTTTTCTTACCATGTCTTTCAAGTCTCTATAAAATGGTTGATCCAAGTATTCTATACAATATACCGACCCTTCTGCTTTACTCTCCATTTCTCTAGGAATTGATTTTAATAGACTCATTTTTTCCTCAGATGTTTTCATTTTCTAATCAGCGCCTCAAACAAAAATAATTTAAATAAATCTGGTTCTATTTTTTTCCTCAATGAAATTCTGCAGTAGTTATGGCTATGAATACAGTCCTCAATTCTATCACATTTACAACATATCCATGAAACATACTCCTGGCAAATATTACAGGTCGTGAAAGGAGTCAAACAAAAGCCACATCCTTTGCGAGATTCCCTATTAAACATACATTATGTGACACAAATCTGGTTTTATTAGAATTGGCGAAGGTGATCATGTAGATCCTAATAGACTATATGAAATTTTCACGTACAAAATGGCAAACTTATCGATAAGTGATAAATTATTATTTACACTATATCTTTACGCTCTTATCATCAAAACAATCAACTTTCAGTTTCTTTATAATTGCCATTTTGATATGTTTTTTCTAAATTCTGAGCTGCCTTAACATCGAGATTGGAAATTACATGTCCCAAACTCCAGGTATCATAATCCAATGTCAAAGAATTCCAAGTTGATGTCATATTTGGATGATGATTCAATTTTTGGGAAACGTCAGCTACTTTGTACATGAATTCAAATAAAGTGGGAAAATCAACAAAGTTGAAGGTCTTGTGCAACTTTCCGTCTAGTACAGTCCAGCCTGGTAGATCCTTTAATGCTTCATTTATCTCCTTTTCTGAGAGTTTAACATAATGAGGAATCGTTTCATTATGAACTGAGTCAAGAGCATCTCTAATGAATGAACTATTGACTAAACCAATTGTATTATTAGATGCGGTTTCTTGAGTCTGTCCTAGCACTGAAGTATAACTTAACGTCACCATGATGAGTAACAATATATTTATCTTTATAATGGCCCACTTTCTCACAATAATTACTATTCTGGTGTGATATTTATTATTTCATATCGGGTCTAGTCAATATGTACCATTTTAGATGTTATCATTTCCCCAATCTACTTCATGATGAATTGATAAATATTTATTGTAATGAAATAGTCTATCAGTGTAGTTGATAAGCTATGATACTAAAGTCCTTTTAGCACTTTCAATTTCGATTCTTCTCTCAACTATCTTTGGTATCTTGATCCCTTCTATAGGAGAGCTCTTTTCTCCATACATTCTGGTGATTCTCGGAATACTGCTATTTTTGAATCTTATCCAACTAGAATTCCAAGATCTTTTGTCGACTTTCAAGAAACCTAAATTGTTGTTTATTCTGTCAATTACGAAGGTGGTTATCATACCAGTAACAATGTATCTTGTTACCAGTCAGGTGAGTCCAAAACATGCACTTTCAGTACTTTTGTTATCTGGAATTTCTACAGGACTTGGAGCACCATTTGTTACCAATTATGTCGGAGGAAAACTTTCTATTATTGTAGGAATGGTAATTGTAACATCACTTGCTGTTCCATTCATATTACCTGTGTTGGTATATGTACTTTTTAATACCGAATTCTCTATTCCGATATTTGATATGATATTGTTGCTCGTCGTATCTCTATTAATTCCTTTAGTAACCAGTGGATTCATAAAAAAATATTTACCCAAGTTAGCAACGGAAATTAAGAAGAGCTCATTGCCCTTATCAATTATTTTAATGGATATGATTAACTTTGCGATATTTTCAAACTTTTCAATTTATTTTTATTTTGAATCATCTTTTGTTATTTTTACAACTGTAATTGCTATCTTATTATTTGTAGTATTTGCGATTACAGGTTATTTCATGTTGTATTTCATTAATAGAGACTCTTCAATAAGATACAAAATTTCAGGGCTTATTGTCATGAGCTATGTAAACAACATTCTGGTAACTGTTTTTGCACAACAATTTTTTGGCTCCCAGGTAGCAGCACTTGCTGCATTTTATAATATACCATACTACATGGGAATTATCTTATTAAAGGTATTATTTTCAAGAAAGGTACAGATTAGTAGTAATTGACTAACGAAATTCCAAGATAATATGGAATTCATATCATATTAATAACCCAATCAGAAACCTCGATTACTTAATGGATAACCCTCAGAAATATTCGGTGTTCATTACAAGAAAAATACCAGAGCCAGGACCAACAATATTGAAAAAATATTTGCAAGTCAATATGAATCCTGAAGTGAACGTACTTGATAGGGAAGTTTTGATCAATAATGTCAAGAATGTGGACGCATTATTGTGCATGTTAGGTGATAATATTGACTCAAACGTAATGGATGCAGCAGGGCCCAATCTTAAAGTAATAAGTTGCTATAGCGTAGGATATGATCATGTCGATATTAAAGAGGCTGAAAAAAGAAAAATCATTGTCACAAATACACCCAACGTTTTAGCTAACACCACCGCTGATCTCACATTTTCGCTAATTCTATCTGCGGCAAGAAATATTGTCAATGCAGACAGTCATGTACGAAAGGGAAATTGGAAATTTGGCTGGACGCCTGATCTCTTTCTTGGGTATGATGTGTATGGCAGTACTTTGGGAATAATTGGTCTCGGAGAAATTGGAACGCTTGTAGCAAAACGGGCTAAGGGTTTTGGTATGGAGGTTCTTTACTATAGTAATAGCCGTAACCACAAAATCGAATCAGATCTTTCTATTTCTTATGTTCCATTAGAAGAATTGTTACAACGCAGCGATTTTGTTTCTATTCATGCATCACTAAACCAATCAAGTTTTCATATGATCGATGAGTCAAAGATTAATCTAATGAAAAAGACAGCCTTTCTCATAAATACCTCAAGGGGTAAAGTCGTAAATGAACAGCATTTGATCAAAGCGCTTAAAGATAAACAGATAGCTGGAGTTGGTTTGGATGTATATGAAGATGAACCAATTTCAGTATCTAATCCATTGATCCACTTGCCACAAACCGTGTTGTTACCACATATAGGCAGTGCTACTTTTCGGACACGATCCAAGATGGCAGAAGTTTCTGCCAACAACATTGTAAACTCTCTTTTTGGAAAGGGAACAGTTTATAGAATAAAATAAGATAACCTCGTTAAGTCTAAGGGATTATTAAGAACCCTTATGTTTTCTATAATCCACCTTTCTTTCATGCTCTTCTCTAACATGATACAGTCTATCCTTCTCATGAATAAACTCCTTTCTGCAATCATGGCATTTGACAATAGGATAATGGTGAATTTGTCTCATATGACTTATCAACTCTTCATGATTATTGAATTTCAGCTGATCAATTTCACAAAGAAATTTTGAGCGGTGGAAAAACCCCATTACCACAATTTCAGATTTCAAGTAATAAAACTTTCTTGCATTCCAGTATATTCTCCATTTACTGCTCCCATAAAATTAGGGAGGCTATATTGAAAGTCAATACTTCAAATGTGTTTTATCTACGTCATCGAAATATGACAGTCTCGCTAAGTCAGACAACTGATTAGTTGAAAACTATACTGTAATTTTTATAATAGTTAACGTAATTTTCAATCATGAAAAGGCAATTTTCCATGGAAATGGTAGTAGTAATGACACTTTTAACCGCAATTACTACCTGTATATTGATTTACACTAGTAATACCAATGATCACAATCTACACGCTCAAACCGCTGCGCTTGATAACAAGACATTGTTCGTTACTGGTTCTGCAACAACTCAAACAAAACCCGACAAGGTCATTGTATCACTAGGTGTAGAAACAACCAATGCCAAAGCCAAAACTGCATTGGCCACAAATTCTGAATTAATGAATAAGATCATCAATGCATTAAAAATAGCAGGAATCAGTGAGAATGAAACAAGCACATCATCATTTACAATTACTCCAAATCGCGATTACACCATAGACAGGAACCAAGGTAAATTGGTTGGATTTACAGTTAGCAATTCAATACAGATAGATAGCTACAACGTCAATGACTCGTCGGAATGGATTGATATCTCAGTTTCATCAGGTGCTAATAATGTTAACAACATATACTTTAGTGTGTCAGATAAGAAACTTGAAGGAATCAAGAACGAGCTACTAAAAGAAGCTATAGGAAATGCAAGAGAGAAAGCTGATATTGCAGCTTCGGCGTTAGGACTTAAAATTGATGGAATAAAGTCAGTAAATATTGATCAGGCCACACCATTTTTTACCGGACCAACACTTTATGCTGCTGAATCATCTAAAATTGATGGAGTTTCAGCACCGACTCCAATAATAACCGGTGAACAACAAATATCAATGAGCGTTAGCATAATCTTTCTCTTGGGATAAAATTTATTATCACCTTTCAAATGAAAGTGAAAGGCAAGAATGGAATCAAGCCTAAATATATATAGAATGCATTACAACTTCTATCTTAAATAAGGATGTCATACTATAAAGCTCCACGATTTCCGACCACTAATAAAATAAAAATTGCTGCAGCAGTTATCACTGCAATCGTCATCATAGTTGTGCTGGCCGAATCAATTGTAATTGTTGAAGCAGGTCATAGAGGAGTTGTACTTTATCTTGGAGCAGTAGAAAATAGGGTATTAGGAGAAGGTGTACATTTCGTTACACCTTTTGTCGAACAGGTTGTCTCGATGGAGGTTAGAACTCAAAAATTCCAAGCAGAAGCAACTGCAGCTTCAAACGATCTGCAAGAAGTTCAGAGTGTTATTGCAGTAAACTACAGGATTGATCCACAACAGACGAATGAGATCTACCAAAAATTGGGTGTTAACTATCAAGATCGTGTAATATCCCCAACTATACAAGAATCGGTAAAGGCTAGTGTAGCCAAATTTAATGCTGAAGAATTAATCACAAAGAGAGAAACTGCAAAAAGTGTTATTGCTGATGCGATTAGAAGTACACTTTCGAGAGATAATATCGAGGTACAAAATGTCTTCATCACTGATTTTAAATTTTCAGATGCTTTTGCTAATCAGATAGAACAAAAAGTAGTTGCATTTCAAAAGTTTCTTACTGAACAAAATAATCTAAGGGCCATTGAGGTTGTTGCAAATCAAACCGTAGCACAGGCTGAAGGAGCGGCAAGAGCAAATGCCGCCAAGGCAAGTGGTGAATCTGAAGCAATAAAGATTATCACTCTACAATTAAGAGAAAGTCCAGAATACCTTCAGTGGCAGGCCATTACAAAATGGAATGGACAAATGCCATATGCAGTAGGTAGCAGTGGGGTTCCATTCTTCCAATTACCATTACCACAAGGACTGAATCAAACCCGTTAATTTAAATTTTGTTTGGAAAATAATCATCACGTAAAAGTATTCGGAAACAAATAAACAATATTTTGAAAGCTAAGCAGATCGACATTGTTCTTGCAATGAGTATTGATATGATACAATATGGTAATTTGAAATGTAATAATTTAACACATCCGACTAGGTAATATTGGTAGTAACAAAATATAAAATGATATAACACTATCTAAACACTATCTAAACAAATTATGATATTATCATACTACCAGATTGGAACATTCTATTTTTGTATAAAGGCATCCATACCTGAAAGTATGTATGTCAGAAACAGGATGAAGACTACAATAAAACTCATTGTTCCAAATCCAGCGCAAACCCTAAGACTTGCTTCGTTTTTTCCCATTCAGCGTTCTTACTTATATCTTTTATTTATCGATTTACAATAAGTTACTATAAGGAATATCAAAACATCTGGATGATACGATTACGGTTGCCCGCCTAAAAATTACTTCTATTTCCTTAAAATTCAAAAGATGGGGGATATCCGGGCATTGAAGGTACTACCATCAAGTGGAACCCTTGTAGAACCGTAGGTTGATCTCGTTGCTCTACTGTCATAAAATAATCACATAAGACAAATTATATGTTTAAATTCTCATTTGATATTCTTCAAATTTATACAATCAAGAGCAAAAATATGCAAATATGTACCTAAGGCCGGAGTAAATTCACATCTAGATTAGCGAGAGCTAAGACTAGACACACTCCCTTGCTTATAGCAGTTGAATTGATGTCAGTAATGACATTCTATGTTGCCACATAAACATTGGATGTAATATACTCCAAGAAGTAAGAGATGGTCTCTAATTACAGGTATGGTAGATACTGGCTAATATTCTTGATGTAATGGATATTATGCAACTTTTCATGTACAGTAAGCCCACTTTGAAGAATTTTACCCTCATGATATAAAATAAATTGTTTTTTCGAACTTCCGATATACAATAGATACTATTTATAGTAATTATGTTATCTTATTTTAATGTCCAACAGCACAAATTAACTATTATGGCAATATTTGCTGCAACCTTATCGATCGCTGTAACCTCTTTGTCTTTTAATTAAATACAAGCACAAGAAGGAGAGACGCTCTCTGCAAGTCTATCAGGTAACGACGAAGTTCCTTCAACACAATCTACTGCTACTGGTTTGGCCAAGTTCCAGACTGATCAAAATGGTACACAAGTATCATATTGGCTTAACATTACCGGCTTGAATGAAATAACGGGAGCACATATACACAATGGAAGCGC
>JAICFW010000095.1 GCA_025923455.1 Nitrososphaeraceae archaeon
ACAATTTAAATTATGAATCTTAATAATCATTATGAGTGCTAATCGGGTTAATTGGTAAGGCAAATGTAGGTAAGTCTACTTTTTTTTCGGCCTCTACAGATAATATTGTGAATATTGCGAATTATCCATTTACAACAGTGAAACCTAACCTTGGAATTTGCCATGTGAGAATAAATTGTGTGTGCAAAGAATTTGGGGTTAAGGATAATCCAGTTCATTCCATATGTATTGATGGGATCAGATTTATTCCGGTACAAATTATAGATGTAGCTGGTCTAGTTCCTGGCGCTCATGAAGGAAAGGGCCTTGGAAACAAGTTCCTAGATGACGCAAGGCAAGCAGATGCACTTATACATGTCGTAGACATCTCGGGTGCCACCGATTCTGAAGGGAGACCTGTGACGCCAGGTACGGGTGATCCACTTGAAGACATTAGGTTTGTTGAAGAAGAATTTGACTTATGGCTGGTTTCAATTATTAAGCGAGATATGGACAATATCAAAGACCTTGATTCGTCGGGATATAATACGGTACAAGTATTGAAAAAGAGATTATCTGGACTTGGAGTAACAGAAGCAGCCTTAGATAAAGTTCTAAACAAATTAAATCTTCAAAACAAGAAATTCAAATCTTGGACAGAACAGGAAATATTTGACTTTTGTCAAAGGATTAGACGAGATGTAAAACCAATAATAATTGCAGCAAACAAGGCGGATATCTCAACGACTCAAAATAATCTGGGAAAACTCACAGAAAAGTATGCGAATGTTATACCCTGTGCTTCCGAATTAGAGATGTTATTGCGAAAAGCTGTAAAAAACGGATTCATTCACTATCTTCCAGGAGATAATTCATTTGAAATTAAAGAGAATACTCAACTAAGTGATAAACAGAAACAAGCTCTTGAAATTGTTTCAAATTTTATAAAGAACCATGGCTCTACGGGTGTTCAAGAAATAATAAATCTTGCCTGTTTTAACCTACTAGAGAAAATTGTAGTGTTTCCGGTTGAAGATGATTCGAAATTATCTGATAAGAAAGGCAATATACTGCCCGAAGCTTATTTACTAAATAAAGAATCAACTGCAAAAGATTTGGCTCATGTCATACATGAAGAGTTGGGAAAAGGTTTCCTTTTTGCTATTGACGTTAGAACTAAAAGGAGGTTGGGAGCTGATCATGTATTAAAGAATAATGACGTAATTAAAATTGTGTCTGCGACTAGTAGGAAGTGATATGAATGTTATGTCTTGGAATAGAGAGTACTGCTCATACTTTTGCATGCTCTGTAATAAAGCACTCCGAGTCCAAATTTTATCCAAATATTCTTTCTGATGTTAGGAATACATTCAAGGCTCCTGAAGGATCAGGAATCCATCCTAGGGAGGCAGCTCGCCATCATGCATCAGTGGCAATAGATGTTTTAAAAAAATCATTAGAATTATCCAAGATTAATTACAAGGATATAGACCTCGTAGCATATTCAGCTGGACCTGGCCTTGGTCCTTGTTTGAGGATTGGTGCAGTTATCGCACGTTCAATATCTTCATTTTATGATATAAAATTAATTCCTATAAATCATGCATTGGGCCATATTGAACTTGGAATGAGTCTTACTAATAGTAAGGATTCATTAGTCCTACTAGTCTCTGGAGGTCATACTGTGATACTAGTATTTACTAATAATAGGTGGCGCGTCATTGGAGAAACATTAGACATCACATTGGGACAACTTCTAGATCAATTTGGTAGATATCTAGGATTAGCTTCGCCATGTGGAGCAGAGATAGAAAGATTAGCCCATAAATCTCCAAAAAATTATGTCGTGTTACCGTATTCAATAAAGGGAAATGATGTTACTTTCTCTGGTATACTATCTGCTGCCAAGAGATTGATTTCTACTAGTAAATTTACAGTTGAAGACATATGCTATTCGATTCAAGAGACAGCATTTGCAATGATAACAGAAGCGGTTGAAAGAGCTCTATCTGCCACTGAAAAGAAAGAACTATTATTAGTTGGAGGAGTGTCTGCAAACAAACAGCTATCCAATATGCTAAATCTGGCATGTCAAAGACATAGAGTGAAATTCAATTCATGTCCAATTTCATTCGCAGGAGATAATGGAGCACAAATTGCTTGGACCGGAATATTATCCTATTTGAAATCAAAAAATTCTATAAATATTTCAGATTCTTTTATTAATCAATCATGGAGAGTAGATAGTGTGGATGTAACGTGGCGGAGAAACTGATTGTAAGTGATTTATCAAATAATTTCGATTATCCGTCCTAATTATACCAAACTACATAGATTTGAAACGCTTTATGCCGGTAGATTTTAATATTTTTTGAATTTATCTATACTATATGTCAAATAAGAATTTCTTTAGAAAATCTGTATCTCTATTCACGGCACTTTTGATCGTAACGGGGGCAATAGCAATACTCACATACTCGCTCAGTTCTGGAGGTGCATATCCTGCCAAAGGGAAGGATCACAAAGATATGACATTTGGAGCCATATCGAGTATTCAAAATAATGAACAAGGTGAACCATCATGGATTATTTCTGGACATTGGATCACAAATATCATAAATAAAACCACAGACAGTTTCAATCAGACAAATTCTGCAAAGTTTGATTCTTGGATATACATGGTCATGTTGGACGGAACCGCAATGCACAAGCACTCCATATCTAATTTCTCGCTAAGTGATGTCAGTAATCAAGACAATGCTACTTCATACAAAGGAACGGTAACAGTAACTCTAAAGGACGGTCCGGTTGAACAAGTACCCATTGAAGTAAAGGTAGGAAACAATCATGTAATTGGATTATCAATAGACGCAGCTAAAACAAACAATCACTTCGGTGATACACCAATCTATGGTATCATCCCACCCAAAGACGACATTATGAAGATGATGTCTCAGATGGGTAATAAATCTAAGATGGATATGCATACGAATATGAGCAAATAGCTAACAAGGGGATACATGATCTGTTGTGTAAGATGATGTAAAAAATAAAATAAAATCCATCCCCAATATTCATTTTATGCCAGTAGAATTGTGAGTAGAGATTGGTATTATTACAATACTCAAAATCCGTGTTTCATGATGAACATCTGACCGCAAGAAAGTAGTTCCAGTATTTTGAATGGAAACTCTCTCGCATTCTCCTATAACTATTTACTATTGCTTATTATTGAATAATGCTTTTTGTGTTTCTATCTCTTTGGCCCATTTCTTGCTATTAAATACACTGAATTTGTACTTTGAATCGCCTATCTGCACGACTACTTTGGTGAGGATAAAGCCTTCATGGTTGACGTTACTTACTTTGTCCAGGGTCGAATTCAATAATGCATTACCTATCTTCTTATTTAGAGTGGTCAAATTCCCTTCTGTTTTTTCAAAAATAATCCTCTGGCTGGTCAAACTTAGAATCCCACTACCAAGTTTTACCTCAGAACAATCTTCTTCAAGAACCAATTTTTCTCCCGGATTTGGATCTATCTGTGGTGCCACATTTTTATCTCCAAACTTTGGTTATATTATCATTGCAGTATTACATCAAACTATTGTTCAAAGGTGCCGAGTCAAACATTTACCTGACAAAATGGTACGACAAAAAGGCAATTTCAAAAATCAGAATTCCAAAATCGTATCGACAGAGGATACTTGATGAGGATTTGAGAAGGAGGAGAACAATTAGTGAATCTAGAATGCTCAGTTTGGCAAAAGAATTCGGTTTAAGGACTCCGTATATTTATTTCATTGATACTTTTCGTGCTGAAATTGTCATGGAATTTGTACCGGGGACTAGAGCAAGCAAGGTTTTAACCTCTACAATTTGTTTTGACATAGGAAGATATGTATCAACTCTTCACCTACACAATATTATCCACGGAGACCTTACGCCTGCAAACTTCATTGTCAATAAAAAAATCACCATGATAGATATGGGACTTTCGTTTTATTCAACCAGAAGGGAGGACAAGGCAATGGATATTAGATTATTTAAGGAAATTTTGAAAAGTACTTTTCATAACTCGTTCTCTAAATTTTTTGATGAATTTTTAGATGGATACAAATCTGTTAATTCAAAGGAGTTGGAAAAAATTCTAGAGAGAATTGACGTAATAGAAACTAGAAAAAGGTACTCTGTCACATGAAGATTTATTCCCATATTCGTTATTTTTTTAGAATCCCTATCCAATCTCTTCTGGATATGAATGCCAAATTTTTTATTTTAGTCTCTGGTTTTTTCTAAAATTGAGAAAAATCATATTTGCAAGTACTAATGAAAACAAATTCAAAGAAATATTACTTCATCTGCGGAACTTTGACTTGGAAATAGAATTCTTGAGGTTTAAGACCAATGAAATTCAATCGGAAAATTTGGAAGACATCGCCCTAGAAAAATCCAAAGTGGCGTTTGAAAGAATTGGTCAGCCATTAATAGTAGAAGATACAGGACTTTTCATAGATTCACTTAACGGTTTTCCAGGTCCATATTCCTCATATGTTCTTCAAACCATAGGAAATAAGGGATTGTTAGATCTACTTTCAAACAAATCAAATCGATTGGCGTGCTTTAGATCGGTCATAGCATACAATGACGGCAAAAACAACTTGACTTTTTCCGGTGAAGCTAGAGGCAACATAAGCGATCATATTTCAGAAGTGGGCTGGGGTTATGATCCAATATTCATCCCAGAAGGATCTTCAATTACGTATGGCCAACAGGGTATTACGAACAAAATAAGCAAATCTCATAGGACTCATGCATTGAACCATTTCGCAGAGTGGTGTTGCAGATATTATTCTAAATGAACTTTAATCTTTGTCATTGTATTAGTGGCTTTTCGTATCCTTCAATCCATCTTTCAGTGAACCTTTCCAGATTTTGAAGAACTAATATTCTTGATATTTCACTTTCATCCATAATAGAGAACCTAGACAATGACTTGCAAAGTAAATTTGAATAATTCCTAATTTCATCCATTTCTAACATATCGGACCTTTCTAAACGTTGAGTAGACATTCCAATGTGCATATATGATTTTATCTCGATGAAATGGGGATTGCCTTTTTTCATCAGCTCTGCAAATTCATTGACGTAGCTTGTTGATTCATTAAAGTTCCTTATGATAGTCATTCTTAAAACTATTCTCGTATTCATGTCTGACAGTAACTCAAGACTCTTTTGCCATCTTTCCCATGCGTCTCGGTATCTTGGTCTATTAACTATTGAAAACATTTTCTTGTTTGAGGCATTAGTTGAGAGGTACAGTTGGGTGGGGAGTGCGTCTTCATCTATCAGTCTTTGAAGCATTTCTGGTTCCTGACCATTTGTAACCAAAAATACTGATTTTGTATTCTTCAAGGTGTAAAGATATTTGATTAAATCCGGCAATTTTGGGTACATTGTAGGTTCTCCAGAAAGTGATATTGCATAGTGTTGAGGTAAAAGTGATTCATCAAGTTTTGTTTTGTCAGTTTTTGTGTTACCATAATGTCCGACTATGAGCCTTCTTCGTTCTTCTATTAGATTATTTATTATCATGTCTGGCTCATCAACTAAATTTGCTGGCATTTCTAAAGTATCATAAAATTCAGTGGGCCGCCAGCAGTAAATACATCTATTTTCACAGTTCATGGCAGTTGGAGTCATTTCCATACACCTATGAGTTGAAATACCGTAGAATTTGTGTTTGTAACAGGTTCCTTCATTAGAGAAAGATTTTTTTGTCCAATGACATAGTTCAACTGCAGAATGGTTGTAAACGCCATACTTTGCCTTCTTTAGCTTGGCCTTGGTAGAAGGTGATATTTGGATAAGGTTTGATGTGTCTGTGTGTGATATATATTCATCAGAACAACTCATGGTACAAGAACGAATCGCACAATGACATTTAAATGTTAAATCGTCTCTTGGAGGTCTTACTTCCAAAACTTCTTTATATTGTTAACTGTTTAACATGAAGCAAAATCAAGATGTTAGACACTGAAGAAATTTTACAAATTGCACTTGATATGGTTAACTGGAACTCACTGCCTGCTGATACTGCAGTTCATGTTGATGGTAAGAACATCAAGAAGGTAATGTTGTCAATAGATGTAACAACCGCAGATCTGATGCTGGCAAAGAATTTAGGATGCGATGCAGTGATAACTCATCATCCAATTGGTAAAACTGCCATTAACTTTTACAAACTTATTGATAGGCATATTGACTACATGAAGGAAAATGGTATTTCAGAACATATCGCCAAAATGTCGATTTTGGAACTAAGGAGAAGAATAGAAATTAAGAGTCATACTCAGATATATTCCTCAATTGTTGATTCTGCAAAGATATTGGATATGCCCTTGGTAAACATTCATCAACCATGCGATGAGTACGCAAGGAGAGTGATTTCGCAAAAGATACAAAATACAAATCCAAATTTAGTATCAGAATTAATTACTGCATTGGAAGAAATACCAGAGTTTGTAAAAGCGGAAACTAAGATTCAAGTAGTTTACGGTAAACCAGACTCACGTGTAGACAAGTGGGTTGCAGTAATTGCTGCTGGAACGAATGGTGGATTTCAGGTGGCAAAAAGTTACTTTGAAAATGGAATTTCAACAGTTCTTTATTTTCATATTGATTATAGCGACTTGGCAAAATTGAAAGAAAGTGCTATTCAAGGCAATTTAATAATACTTGGGCACTTGGCAGGAGATTCAATTGGGATGAATGCGTTGGGTAAAAAGTTGGAAGACAAAGGAATCCAAGTTGTTTTAAAAGATATCATTAGAGTATAAAAATCATTTATCTAACAATTATATACTCTATGTACATCAAACCAATGTTGAACGGCCTTCGTAGTATAGCCTGGTCAGTATAGGCGGCTGTGGACAACGAGATTGAATATTGTTGGAAGAAACCGCTCGAGGAGGGTTCAAATCCCTCCGAAGGCCTTACATATCTCTTGTTGGAATAGTATACTTCTATGGGATTGATTAAAGTATTCAGTAAGCTTCTGTTTATCGTTCTTTGTTAACATATCATTTTCATGATAATTTTAGCAGCAATTTCGGCACCATTTTCTAGTTTGGGACTGTTAAGTCTACCAGTTTCAATTTTCTCTCGCATCAAGGTTTCCAACCTTGAGATATCCTCGTATGAGTAACCTAGTTGCCTGGCATTCTGTTCTTGCTCAAAATGATCCTTGATAGGTATGAAAATTCCTGGGGTCCCGTAGACGTGGGATTCATCTATTGTCGATCTTCCTGCCAAAGAAACAACAAGATCTGATGCACAAACATATTCGTGTAAATTATCAACAAATCCAATGTTTCTATAATTGGTATAATTGTTTTCAAGTTTATTTAAAGAAGGTCCCATTGCAACAATTAAATCTAGATCCATTTTTAATACCAACTTCTTGAACGCACTTGACGCTTTTTCAATCAAGTGGCGCCCAGCACTAGTTCCACCAATACTAACTAATATTGTTCTTTTTTCAATACCTAACTTCTTACGTAATTGATTCCTATCTGGAGTGCTTAACTTTCTTACGATTGGGCCGACATATGAGATATTATCCACATCATCACCAATATCAGGTATAATAACACGATTACATTTTATTAGCATCCTTTGCATAGATTTGTTCATCCGTGATTCAATGGCTGAAAACATCCCCTTGACAAAATGAGTTTCTAATAAATCAGTAATCACTACTCGCTTGCGGTTCTTTTTTTCCCCTACGGAGATTGATGCGAAATCCTCATCACTTACTATTAACTTATCTCTATTCTTATCCACAAAAGCAGTAGCAATTTGTTTACATCTTCTATAGTACATGAAATATTTAAAAAGCCATTTCAAAGGTGAGCGTAATTGCATCAAACTATCAATATCAAAGTTTTCAGGATCATACACATTCTCAACGGAATATCCATAGTTAAGGAAAATATCATATGCTGGGCTACCAGTGATTATTGATATCTCCTCTGTAGTTAATGATTTCAATTCCTCACAAATGGCAATATCCCTAGTAGCATGTCCTAATCCGATTGGACTTGTAAAAAATAAAATCATCTATTCTGTTCCTCTTTAGTTATAACAAATCTGCAAAATAAGTTTCGACATCATTTTATTTTATGCAAATAAATCAAATGCTTACAGGAATGACTGTTAGCCAATGAAGAAAAACCCAATTGCAATTATTATGTAGACTGAAGTCAGCATTATTCCCTCAAACCAGTTACTCTTCCCATCAAAGGCTATTAGGTTCATAATGATGGCTGCAAGAAAAAGGGTAACTAATTCGTATAGTGTAAACTCTAAGGTAAATGGTTGACCAAGTACTATCCCTACTAATACTAGGATAGGAACAACGAAGAGTGCTATCTGTGTACCAGAACCAGCAGCTATTCCTATGGACAGATCCATTTTTCCCTTTCTTGCAAGTACGATAGCACTACTATGTTCTGCAGCGTTACCAACGATACCTACAATAATAGCTCCTACAAACATTTCGCCAAAACCAAATTCCCTGCCTGTTTCCTCGACGGAACCAACAAGTATCTCACTCACTACTATTACTCCAACCATACTTACTCCAAGCATAAGAAATGATTTCTTCTTACTCCAATATTTATGATCACGCTCATTATGTTCATCACTTGAATCGCTATGAGGTACGACAAAAAGATGTTTGTGCGTGAAAAAAGTAAAGATGATTCCTACAACATAGACAAAGAGAAGCAAGATCGCTACAGAATCGCTAAGTATTTGTATTTTTGATTGATTTTCAACATCCGTACCTTCGATCATAGTACTTGACAGTATTGTAGGAATTGCTAATCCTATTAATGCTAGGAAAATTAACGATACCTGCAATCCTGCATTTTCTTTATTAAATAGTTGTTCCTTATGTCGGAAGCCTCCTGCAATCATACTTAATCCGAAAATAAGCATTATGTTACCCAAAATAGAACCTGTAATTGAGGCTTTTACAAGTTCAAGCAATCCTGCATTGATAGCAACTATTGCTATTATTATTTCAGCAGCGTTACCAAAAGTAACATTGATAAGAGAACCGAGTGTTGAACCATAATGCGTAGCTAGATGTTCAGTAGCATCGCCTATTAACTTTGCAAGAGGGATCAGCGCTATTGCAGCTACTACGAACAAAATGACATATCCGACCTGCAAAAATTCCAGAAAGACTGCAATCGGAGTAAAAACGAGAAGAAGGTAAATTACAGACGATTTTGAAAATCTTAGATCATACATCAATTACTAGAATAATAATTAATACTCTATTTCAATTTTTATTACAAGTATTGGACATTACTTCTTGAGACAATAATACATTCTTTCATATTTTAGAATAACTTTGGAAAATGATAGTTAAAATACCTCAGAGTAAACATTTGAGATATGAGTAATTTCGGCTTTTTTTCTGAAAAATCAAGTATCACATTTGAAAGTCATTTAGCAGGCTTGCAGGAAAAAACAAGAGGCTTATTGCTTGATCTACGTGCATTTATGAAATCTCTTGGAGACAACGTTATTGAAGAACCAAGACCGCACAGGATAGCTTACGCTAAATCTTTAAATTTTAGAGTTTTTGCCGATGTACAACCAAAGGAAGATTGTCTGATAGTATCTATCAGAAAGGGCAGAACTGATCCTTTAGTAACTTGTATGGTCAAGAATCCATCAGAATTAGAAGAAACCAAGAACCAAGTTTCTGAAGCTTACAGCATGATAAAATAGTCGGAGTTTTTTGTATCACAATTATCAAGATTTTTAGAACATAAATCTAAGGTAAAAAAATTAAGAGATTTTTAGAAAATTCGTCATGTTATTAGAATATATTATAAATGTGCACAATATCTTTAATTTTCTAAAGGTAGAGGAAGAAAAAAGATATAAAAGCATTTAGTTCAATCAATCTGCAACCGTTCATGATAAGAGGAAAATTTCTTGGATGTTTAGTGGCTATTTTTTTCTTATCATATAATATAATACTAATTCAAACTAGTTTCGCTCAGAACGCTCAGGTCACGGATACGCAGCCTCCTTCAGTTGAGGCGCCTCAGTTTATTATCGCTAGAGCAACTAGTCCTTCTTGGACCCAGGTAAATTTCCAGGTTAATGCAACGAGTCCTTCTTCTGATAATATTTCTGTTTATTGTAATCCTTCCAGTGGAAGTGCATTTCCCATGGGAAGTACTATAGTATTATGTGCAGCCAAAGATCCCATCACCAGTCTTGTAGGTTATGCAATGTTTAATGTAACGGTAAAGGATACATCGCCTCCTACTTTCAAAGTTCCGAATAGTATCCTCAGACAGGCCGACAATCCTCAAGGTACTAAGATTACATATGATGCAAATGCTTCAGATACCGTTGATGGCAGTGCAGTTACAACATGCGATCCTCCTTCAGGAACTACGTTTCCTTTAGGTCTCAATCAGGTAAAGTGTACTGCAACAGATCAATCAGGAAATACGGCGGAAACTTCATTCAGCGTTATCATAGGACAGACACCTAGCGAAGAAATTGGTGGTAATGCAATTTCAATGCTTTCGCAGAATGGAACAAATCAGCTGAAATCTCCAGAATTCCCAGTATCTGAAAACATTACAGACGACTCAACTCCAGAATTCCCAGTATCTGAAAACATTACAGACGACTCAACTCCAGAATTCCCAGTATCTGAAAACATTACAGACGACTCAACTCCAGAATTCCCAG
>JAICFW010000096.1 GCA_025923455.1 Nitrososphaeraceae archaeon
TTGGATAAAATTTCGTGTTTGGGTTGATATACGTGGTTCGTAATTTTAATATCTTTTTTATCAGAAGACAAAATTCGAGAATCTTAATTCAAAATCTAATAGCCGTAATAAATACATTCTCAGATTGTAATGCCTTTTAATACAATTTAAGGGACAAATTGCCTGTTATTAGGGGAATTTGAAGGCGTTTTGGTATGAATGAGAGATGAAAACCTCCATAATCCTAATTCTTTCCAACATTACTTCTCCAAGCTTTATTCCAATTTAAATTGGATAACCTGCCATGAATAAATCCATCATGCCCAGATTGAGTTCAAGCTGATAGTACAATTCCTACAATAGTTCGATTGCTTGCTGATAGTCATTAGAAATGAAGGTATTTGGTAAGTGTGGCACCCATACAAGGACAGCAAAGTTGCATACAAACAGAAAATTAGACAATATTTCTAAAGAATTTGGTGTTATTCTTCCATTAAATTCAGAGCAAGAGATGTCTTGTTTTGCTGGTCTACATTTTGAATCTGAGTCACATTTTTGATTGATAATTTTTTTATCCAAGTTACATTTCCAGTATTTGAAAATGTATTATTCTTTGCCATATCGTTTAGGATGTTTTCATAGTAGATGTCATTTGGGGCAAAATTAATGTCGGTTGGTTGCAATCCACTTGCGATAGGTCTGTAAGTAAACACAATTCCAGCTTCAGCATCATCTATCTTGTTCCTATTAATGGTATTGTTGACGTCTTTCATGACAAATGCGTGTGTTACATTATTTACGATGTTGTCGTGGATATTGTTATGTGTGGTATTGGAAAGGTAAAATCCGTTGATACAGTCAGAGACCGTGTTATTATATATTTCATTAAAGTTTGAATTTCTATTAAATGAAATGCAACGTACCTGATCGGAAACGTGATTGTCTCGTGCAACTGAATTAGTAGTGTTAATGCTAAATGCTATTCCTCGTCCTACTCCAGAGTTATTATAAACTCTATTACCTTCTATCAAGAGGTTATAGCAGTGTTTTGAGCAAATGATACCTGATGCATTATTGTTGTAAACAGTGTTCCTTAGTATAGAGATATCATGACTGCCCGTGTGAGGATCTATACCATACAAGTAATTGTCATGAAATTTATTATCGGCAATCAACATCCTTCCCATACTCTTTGAATAATATCCCTTTAGAAGATGATGGATATCGTTACCCTGTATTACTGAACCCTCTCCGCCATAGTAACTAAGTCCAGAGCATCTGCTGCAGGAATATCCCAGGTATCCTAGCTCAGAATTTGTAATATTTGTTGTTCCAGTTGCCTCCTTAGATACTCTTATGAACGCTCTACGTTCTGCGGTATCATAGTCTGATTTTGTGTGCTCCTCGCCTGGCCTCTTGCCATATGCAAAACCTATTACATCATTCTTTTCGGGGTCCCATGAAGTTATTTTTACAGAGTCTATTGTCAATGAACCGCGAACATGGATTCCATTCGGGTTATTTCCATTATTTTTACTTACTAATATTGGCTGTTGTTCATTACTACTGGTACTAACGGTATTGGTAGTATTAGAGTTATTTTTAGTACTGGCAAGCTTTGAAGCTACCATTCCCTCGATTTGTTCCTCATCCAATGTGTCAGTCCCATTCTCCTCAACAAGAGGTACTAGTTGCTTTGCAGGTTGAATAGTAGGTGTTGGCACTAGTTTTAGCCAGCTGGTATCTGAAGAATCGATTATGAGCCCTCCTTCCTTTTCTATCACTATGCCAGCGTTCAATATCCATACTTTACCATTATCAGTATCTGTGTTCGTGCTGGCATTACTTTCTGAACGCAATATACTTGCATTGGTTAGATGCTCGTTAATGTCAGAAAGATGAATTGATTTACAATTAATATGAATTAATTTTTGTTTAGCCTCATACTGTACACATTCACTGGTTTTGCTTTGAGCCGTAGCACTCGGCATTATTCCAATCTGAGCTAGCGTTATTAATACAAATGATACAAGTAACAAGATCATTATCATATTCAATGAATAAATATCTAGGTTCACCGGATACTCCTAGATTTCTTCTCCACATATATATCATTTAGTAAATTTTTTCAAAGTCTTAGAGTAATTTCTTTCTGGATGAAATACAGAAAATATCTCATCAAAGCAATAGGTAACATGATAGTTTACCATTCTTCGAGACAAGGAGAATAATTTTTTGCGCAATGAATTTTAATTATAGCTCTGGTGATTTTTCAACCTCTATCTTACATCTTGCAACTATAGCTGCAATTACTCCGAGAGCGGCCAACCATGGTGCAAGTGTAATCATTGCAACCGCACCCGCGGTTCCCCACGTCACCGGGATAGACAGAAGGATTTTACCATTTTCATCCTTTATGACAATGCGTTTCACAGTTGCATCTTGAATAATCTCTTTAACTTTGCCGACTAGCCCACCGGCGGAAACCTCATAGACATCTTTTTTTAACCCAGCCTGAGTCCCGCAATTTGGACAGAATTTAGCATCTTGTGGGAGTTCAACTCCACATTCTGCACATTTTACCATAAAGATCTTTATTATATCACATTGTCATCGCTTTAAGTCTTTAGAAATAATGCGAGAGGCAAGCAAGGTCCGTGATTACATCATAGAAAAATAATTGCAGAGCCAAATTGAGAATATTACATAACATGCAGATCTGCTAATTCATGAAAATTTGAAATAGATAGTATATTATCATCTGTACTGTGGATAGCGTAAAAGATAACGGCAATAAGGAAAATAAATGGAATAATAGCAATAATTCAAATAATTCTAGTAGTACGGAGAAGAAACAACGATCTCTCTTTAAAACAATTACAATAATGATTATTGCAGTAGCAGTGGTAGTTGCTGCAAGTAGTCTTATTGAGCAATTTTTGGAACATAGATATGGACCATATTTAAAAATAGGTGTGGTTGCCGTTATCGGTTATTTTGTAATTAATTCTCTAGCTAATATTTTTTACAAGCTTTCTTATGATGCTTTGAAAAGTAATGCAGAGATAATTCGAATCCTTATCAGAATCATTGGTGCAATAGTAGTCATATCGGTTATCATTTCTTATCTAAGTCAGGATCCCCTTATTGCTACATCTATTGGAACCATTACTGCGATAGTAATAGGGTTTGCCAGCCAAAATGTTCTTGGAAATTTGATTTCTGGTTTGTATCTAGCTATTATACGACCCTTCAGAATAGGAGAAAAAGTTACCGTATTTGGTAATACAGGAATTATTTATGATATAGGTCTATTGTATAGTAGACTTAGGACAGATGAGGGAGATGTCATTCTTGCTCCGAATACTTCCATGGTAACTACGACCATCATTATTAGAAAGCCTAGTTAGTTACCACCAAAAAAGGTACCAAATGAATCCTTCAGTGCATCAAATGCATCGTCTATCATACCTGTAGTATTATTCATTATCCCAGTGGAATTAGATGATATGTTTGATTGTGTATCTTCTTGTGCTGACACAGGTTGGAAAGAACCTGAGAGGCTAACTGCAATGTATATGGAGAATGTCATTATGATGACTAGATTATTCTTCCACATAATACATCATCCGAAAGGCATGATAATATAGTTTTCATATCTGGTTTAAGGCAGTTCGGCACTAGTTTTAAAATAATAGCAATAGGTTCAACCTCCAAACTTAATTACACTTTGTATAATGGTTAGGATGACTGGAATGATTCCTGCAGCCTATGTCACTTGCAACCTTATCTTCTGTTCAAACGATTCTTCTGCAAGAAATAAACTCTTCACTTTCATGAAGCGATGATAGGTATCTTACAGGTTCTAAGGTGTCCCCTGATTCAAAAGAGTTTATTATTCGATTAACAGTCCGCTTTTTCTTTTGCGGGATTAGTGGCAATTTTTGAATAGATTTTTTTAATTTCTTTTGCATCGATAAGTACAGGCAATTTTCTTTTTAAGAATCGATGTTACTGCTGCAAAGTACCATTGTTTAATTGGATAGAAGAAAATAATCTATTCTTAAAATTGTCGTCCTTATCGACTCGAGATATGAACGATGTTATTCTCAAATCTATTATCCCCTTAAGAACTCATTTTTATAGTTCCGTACCTCCACTCTTCCAAACTTTATTAATTACGTAAATCTATCATAGTGGCAGGACATAATAATGCATGTTTTTCGAGAGGGTAAAGTGACGGCTGGTCTAACTCTTTCAGATTGGACTAAGAAATTCTGGGAATGGCTATTTCAACTTAGTGATGAAGAGAACCCTGTTACTGTGGTTGGTCCATCAAGACCATGGCGTTATGGTGGTCGGCAGCCAACTCAATTTCAAAAGGAATCTATGAAAAAATATGGAGAGTCCGTATGGTTCATAGCCCCAGCGCCTTACTCTGAACCAAATAGTGTAATACAATTGCATATTCCACTCGGAAACTGGTGGTTACTAGTTGGTCCTGCTATTGCGTGTTCATCCCAAGAGATATATCCATCTCTCGACTCGATAGATAAAGTTCGTAAGCATGTGAACGAAGATATTGGCAAGACAAATGAGCTCTGGACTATATTCGATGGCTTTTCAATTCCATGGTACTACATTGACAACACCGACGAGTTCATAGAGATTAAAAACGTTCCAACAAAAGAATCAAAGAATATGGCACATCAAAATTTAGAAGAGGGTACGATACAAACACTTCAGTGTGGCTATTGGAATTTTATTGAGCCGGTAGTACCTGGAGAACACCTCTTAACAATCCATTCAAGGTCCTCGATATATAGAGTCGACATTACTTACCAGCTATCAGTCATTGGTCCAATGAAGTAATTATTGATGTCGCGTGAGATGCCTAGTATTAATAACTTAAACTAATCTAGCCGCAAGCGATAGAACAACCATAAAATCCTCTAGGCGTCAATCCTTATTTTTTGGTCCCGATTTTGAATAAAGTTCGGTGAGTACTTCATGTAACATCTCTCTAACATTGTCTTTGTCTAGTTCATCTACTATCTCGTGTAATGCGTCTCTTACATTATCCTTTTCCAGTCGCTTCCTTTCCATCTCTGGTAACTGCTTATGCTTCCCAACAGATTTGTAGCTTCTTATAAGTTCCTTTTCCATCTCAGTGACACCAATTAACTTGAGAAGATTCAGTTGACTCATCGCAGTTCTATAAAATTCAGTTCGAAGCTCCTTATCATGAGCCACGAGCTTGGCAGAATGAACTATGCCGATCAAGAGCAAGAATGAACCCATCGGTATAAATGAAACAGTTACCAATCCAAAAGGAGGATACGTTGCAAACAGTAGTGTGTCTATCTCTATGGCACCATACAAAATTGCCATACCAATAGCCGAAATAAACAAGTGCTTCTGCATTTCGTTCTTTGTAACTAAGGTAGATG
>JAICFW010000097.1 GCA_025923455.1 Nitrososphaeraceae archaeon
AGTCTGTCGTTATCATATGCTTCTTCAATAGTTAACGCTTGCTTTAGAGAAGTCTTTGCTACATCGTTGATAAGGAAATCCATACAACACAGTTCTCTATCTTTAGCGTTGTTTGCAATATTTGCCATCACGTTACCGCAATATTTCATTACATCTTTTTGACCAGAGAATAATCCTTGATTATCTTGCCTAACTTGTTTTACTCCCATTTGAATATTATTAGAATAGTAATACGGCATAACTGTCCCATTATACCATTTCATCTTCGAAAGGAGTTCTGTATAAGGACTAGATGGTGCTCCACAGAACGATTTAAACAAATCAGATTCATTGGCAAGCCTATCCATGGACTTCAAGAGTCTTAACATATCGGTATCGTCCGAATAAATTATCAAATGATGTTTTTTCAGAATTTCTTTCTTTTGCTTTAACCATCTGTCTACTGCGTCTTTTACAATCGAGTTTATAGAGACACCTTTGTCCTTGGCGATTTTTCCAAGGTCTGCATGAATCTTATCGTCAAGTCCTCTAACTATTAAGTCCCGTGTCATGATCTATGTGAGATGAAAGCATATTTAAAGATAATGATAGCATGATATCATATTGGTAGAAAGAAATATATAGTGATATCATGATATCAATCACTATGAATCAAATAAATCAAAAAGAAACCGAAAGTGAGAAAGTCGTAAATGGAGTTAATGTTACCAAATTATTTGGGACAGTAACTGCAATTCAGGAAAACCCCACGATCGCGAAATTCAATTTTCGAGCCAAAGGAAAATGGGTGACAGGTGGACACAACCGTACAACCATCAATGATTTCTATGGTGCATGTCAGACTCATGAAAGAAAGGAATCCTTTGTATTCGAAAAAGATGAACCACCAGTCCTCCTAGGCGAAGACCATGGTGCAAATCCAGTTGAATATGCTCTTGCAGCACTGAATGGTTGTTTAACAACAAGCCTCATTTACCATGCAGCAGCACAGGGAATAAAAATAGAGGAGGTAGAATCAAGACTATCAGGAGATCTTGACCTCCATGGATTTCTTGGAATGGATGAAAGTGTCAGAAATGGATATGAGAAAATCGACGTAACTTTCAAAATTAAGTCTGATGCTCCAGAAGAAAAGTTGGTAGAACTCGTTAAGTTCGCACAAAAGCGATCACCAGTATTTGACATAATTTCACATCCAACACCAATACAAGTAAGAATGGAAAGGAAACAATAATAGTTAGAGGGATTGCTTTAAACTTCCCACAATTCTTTTACCAAGATAATGCGGAACTACTAACTAGAAAACTTATTTGACAAATTTTTTGATATTGATTATAGTAAAGATACATCAGGTTCGGCGGGAACCATGTGGAATTTCATACTAGTCTGGTAAAAAGAATTTTCTTTTATCTTCCTGTGTTTGCCGGTCTCCCCTCTTGATTGCAGTAATGATTCCATTTGGATGACGCTCCATTAAGTAGGAGTCATTAGGAATTTATTTAAGGTATGATATCAACGTCATTCTCTCGATGCTGAACCTTAGATTGGGCATGCGATAAATTGTCATATCAAAAAGGTAATATTCTTAGTCGAGAAGATATAATAAAGCCTAGATAATTGTCATAATATTAAATGATATCTCTAGAAGGTGACATTCTGATTCTGATGTTTCTGATTCTGATAATTTATCCGATATCTCTTGGCCATGTTTATGGCAATATTTCTCCATTTCCAAGACAAGTAATAAACGATGGAATCAATGATGGACTCTATGGTAACAATACAACTAACGCGAATAAGAAAATTAATACCATAAATGTTACGAGTGACTCGCGGGATCTTATTGCGGTTTCACATTTTAGCGACGGTAAAAACCTGAATTCTACCCTATGGTTCCTTGGCATGGTAAGTAAGAACGGAGAGTTTGATAACCTTAAATCGGCGTCTTATGGTATCCTTGTTGATGTTGACAATAATCCTTTTACCGGACGACTTGGTGTTGACTATCAAAAAGAAATCAAGTGGAATACAACTAACAATTTCTGGACTAGTTCTCTGATTGAATATTCCTCCTCGGGTAATCAAAAAATTGAGATTGCTACATCTAATATGACTATCATACAGAATCAATCTTTTTTCCCGTTATCACTTGATCTTGACTCCATTACTTCACCTGCCAAATTTCGCGTATCATATTATTCAATAGTCCACAAAGATTCGACAAGTATTATAGACATGACTAATTGGTTCGATGTTCCACCCGCACAGTTCACACTATCAACGTTGCCAAAATCCTTAGTGCTAACCCAGGGAGAGAGTCTGGATATTGGAGCCCAACTGGTGTCCAATACAGGCAGTTCACCTCAAGTTCTAAATATTGATAATGAAAATAACAATTCTCATGTCTTGGTAAAGTTCAATCCCAATGGAGTAAATTTCTCGTCATTTGGCATCGCTCCACTTCCGTTTAGGATAACAGCGCCGTCAAATGCACAGGTCGGACAATATACCGTACCTCTACTTGCGAACGTCTCTCTTGAAATGACACCCACTGGAATATTGGGAATCATGGGAACGTCATCTGCTGGTGATGGGTATATAACAGTCAGACCGAATTTGACAGTTTCAGTAATTGAAAGACCGCCTTTTGGACAGGAATTTAGAGATTTTTGGACCACATACGGACAAGTTATTTCGCTCTTTGGAGCAGGGTTTGCTGGTGGTTTTTCGACGCATATCATGGATAGAATCAAAGAAAGAAGAGAGGAAAAGAGGAAAAGACGTGAATCAAAAGTTAATAAAGTGCAAAGTCAATAATATCGTTACTGTTGGTAGTATCAAAACATCGGGTTCGGTGGGAACCATGTAGAATTTCACACTAGTTTGATTATAGATTGATTTAGTGCACTCCTTCTTTCATATATCCTCGGGTGGGTGGTATTTCAAGATTCTCTACATAGGCATGCGTACGATTTCCTAATGTATTCAGGTGTAGACGCTTCCCAGAGATACTAGATCCAGTGTGTTAAATCAAAAGACTGATAGATCCTAATCAGAGAACACTTAGGGAACCAAGTAGTAGTATCAAAATTCCGAATTTTTTAATATATGATTTTTCCCCGAAACCTTAATTATTCTATCTACTAGAAAAAGGTTAATGAATAAGAGTAGAACTCTAGGGATAGTAATAACATTGTCAATTGCAATGGTTGGATCAATAATTTATGGCGCGCAACACATCGAAGCGTCAAAATCAGATCTCGCGTTCTTATGGTGTTATTCTACGCCGGTTAGTCCTAATGATTTCCTGTGCTACACTAACCATGAAGAGTGCAGTATGATCCAGTCAGTAGACGATGATGCAAAAAGCGACTGTCTTAGAAAGAAAAACGGTTCCTAAACAACAAGTCATAATTTCCCTTCCCTTTTTTTATTTTGCGATGGCTCTTCAATATCTCCAGATTTTGATAACAAAAATAATAATAGATCTCCTTATCATCACGTGAATTTCAGATGAAAATTGGAATAGGTTAATGCGTTACCAGATATAGTAAAGTAAAGGTCAGGTTCGGTGGGAACCATGTGGAATTTCACACTAATCCAGTCAAAAAGAAGCGGAAAGGACAATGAGCAGAAATCTTCTGATACAGAGTCCGCGTCATCCTTCAACATTTCGTAAGTCGGACAAGTATTGCATCCCTTTTGAAAGCCTGTAATCACATCAATCCGAAGTTATAATAATGTAGTATAGAAATAGTTATAAATTCACTTTATGGTTGCTTCAACATTAATTAGGTGCACTTTTTCTGATCCAAGTGACATACTTTTTGATTTTTAGTAACAAGTTTTTAAGCCTAACCAAGATTAATTTTATTATACCTAATGTCCCTGGTGCTGTCCTTCCTGAAATTCCATAAATTGGTTAATGGCATCAACAAGTTCTGTATCATTTGTGATGAGCACTAGACTTGAACCAGTTTTCATTTCCAATATATTATATTCTATTAAATCTTTTTTCTGGGACATCATGTTTGTTCCTGGAACTTCTTGTGCGTGAATAAAGAATGGTTTGGTAAAGTTTCCTTCAGAAAAGTCTTTTCGGATGTCCCATATGTGGTTCTTTATTTGATCGATTGTCTGTCTGTCACTAGCATTTAATGCTTTTATGATAATTTTACCTCCGTCAAGAGTTCCCAAGAATTGATGGGCAATTGCACTCTGATTAAAGCCCATAGCAATATCTCCTCGCTCCATCATCATTTTCATCGCTGTCATATCGTTTGAGTGTTGGCTTGTTTGATTAGATTCATTATTATTAAGAGCATTGGTGAAATTTTGAATAGATGATAGTGAGAATGTTATTGTTAAAATCATAAGCACTGAGAGTTTATTCAATCTCTTTTCCTCTTAGTAAGTACGTGGAATATAGGATATATTTAGTTAGGGAAATGTATACCTTCCATATTAAAAAGTGATCCGCTGCCTTGTAACTTAGCAGTGGTAACAATAATTCGGGTTCGGTGGGATTCGGACCCACGACATTTTAACCCTAATTAGACTGGTTAAGAGCCAGACGCTCTACCTGGCTGAGCTACGAACCCATAAAAGTTGTGTGTTTAGGTTGTGGTATTTAAATTAAACTTGAGTGCCACTAGAAAAGTCTACTTCAGACACTTGCAATAATTATGAAAAGGTCTGCAAACGGATGTTGATAACCAAGTTAAGTTCTATGGCTGAGCCACTTTCTGAACTTGATTATCTTTTATTATTTTGATGATGGTTTCTGACACAGAAAGTTTTGCTTTTTCTTTT
>JAICFW010000098.1 GCA_025923455.1 Nitrososphaeraceae archaeon
GTAGAATTTGTATTGATTTCCTGATATGTTTCTTCAAGGATATCATTACTCCTATATTGTAACTTTGCATCGAAAATAATCGTTTTGATAGTTGTGCCTTGTACTTCCAACTCTCGCAGTCTTGAATTCAATGTATTTACAACCTCTTGTTCGTTACTTTCCAAATCAACCAATCTCTTCTCATAAATGAGATGTAAAACCTCAGCATCATCTTTCATGAGATCGTTTTCTTCTACCAAATTTTCGAGCGCCTTAACCCTCTTGAGAGTAAGATTTTTTTGTCTAAGTAATTTTTGAGCTTCCATTCGCCACTTTGGTATAAAGATCACATAGTCTCCTTGGACGAGTAATTGTTCGTATGAGAGTTTTTGTAATCCAGTTGAACCACAATCTACACCTACCGACTCAATAGAACCATCGATATCCGTGACTAGTCCGATTACCTTTCCCACATATGCTCCATACATATCTTTTACCTGCTTACCTACAAACTCGAGCTTTATGTCGCTCATGAGATTGAATTAACATACAGATATAATGATGGCAGTGTTAAAAATAATCAATAATTTAGTAGATGTTTTAATACTAGATGTGTAGGTAATTCGTAATTTCTATGAGCTCAAAAAATAAGTATAAGGATTATTTTCTATTAATATTATGAATTTCAACACTGATTATGATTTTTCGGATAAAGAAAAATCAATACTTAATCAACATTTTTCTAATTCTGATAAGCATGTCTTTGCGATCATAACTCCCAGACAGGTCGACAGAGGTGCACTGATGTCGAGATATTCTCGTTCTGACAAAACAATGAGAAAGATATTCTTGGATGAATTTGCATCAAATGCAGACAGAGGAACCGAATTTTATAGTAAGATTTTGTCAGAATACGGCGATGATTCTGTTGCGGAATTGGGAGAAGCGCAAGTTGCTGTAGAGTGGATCTCCAATATCGCAGCAAAAAAAATTGAGGATCAAAGAATCGGATTGTCTTATTTGGAAAAATCCTCTCGTTACATACCTTTCGATAAGAAAGTTGGTAACATGTATAAATACTATAGAGATGAGAAAATACTTGAATCAAAATATGCGGAACTCTATATAGAATCTTGTGATCACTCATTTAACGTTTATAGTAAGAGTATCAATCTAATGCAGAAATATATCTCAGAAATAGAACCTATCGATGGTTTCATGTATTTCGATTCAATTTCAAAATCAGAAAAAATCTTTACCAAACTATCTGCCGACCAGGATATTGAATCTGCAAAGAAGGTGTATCATAGTACGGTGAGATCTAAATCACTTGACATTTTACGAAATCTGCTGCCGGCCTCTACCCTTACAAATTTAGGTATAACTGGAAATGGTAGAGCATTTGAGTACCTTTTAACACGTTTATACTGTTCCGAACTAGATGAGCTCAGGGATTTAGCTCTTATGTTAAATTCTGAACTAGATTGTGTAATACCGTCTTTTATCAAACGAGTAAATGAAAAACATGGTAAATCGCTTCAGTCGTTTATGATAAAAACCAAAAAGGAAATATCAAATTTGACGGATAAGTATCTGGAGGATATTAAACCTGAATATTCTCCTATGGATGTAAGGCTCATCGATTATATGGATAGTAAAGATGCAGAAGTGAAAGTTGTTTCTGCAATATTATATGAAAATGCACAAGGACAATCACTACACGATATAACAAGATTAGTCAAATCATTTCCGCAATCAAGAAGAGATGAAATTATCTTGGCTTATACGAAATTTCGGGGAAATAGAAGGCACAGACCGGGCAGGGCATTTGAGATGGTTGAATACTTGTTCGAAATGTTTACTAATTTTGGTATGTTTCGAGATTTGCATCGTCACAGAATTCTTACAATGGAGAGACAATTGCTTTCTACTAAACATGGTTATGACATTCCCAAGGAAATTACTGATTCGGGTATGGAAAAAGATTTTAAAGATTGCATGTATCTTTCCAGCAATACTTATCAAAATATTGCAAAGACAATGCCGGTTGAAGCTCAGTATGCCGTTAACTTTGCTTATAAATACCCATATTTCATAAAGATAAATTTGAGAGAACTTTACCATATGATTGAATTACGTACTGCCGCTCAAGGACATCCTGATTATCGATACATATGTCAACAAATTTTTAAGAAAATTAATGAGGTACATCCGCTTCTCATGAAAGGGATGAAATTTGTCGATATGAATCAATATGAGCTTGGAAGATTTGATACTGAAAAGAGAAAAGAATTGAAGAGAAGAGAACTATTACCTTCAAAGAAATAGTGAATGTCTTACAAAAATTATTATTAAAGAATAGATTTAGAACCATTTTTCCAACGATTGGTTCTTATTTTTTTCTGAATTTTGAACCTTTTGTAGGGCCGAATTGACACGTTCTGGTGAAAAGTTTTTTTCCGTGCATAGAAATTCGACTACCTTGTCATAGTCGACAGGTTCAAATTTAATATCATTATTAGTAACATTTGCAACTTTGGGTTTCAAAAATAGTTCTCTAATTTCCTCATATGGAACGTTAGACAACTGTTCTTGAAGTTGATCAATATTTTCCAATTTTGAATATTTTTGAATTAATTTCAATGCAGTTTTTGGCCCTATTCCTGGTATACCTCCAATATTGTAATCTGTTCCTATTAGGATTCCTACATCGACAAGCTGTTCGTTCGTCAAATTAGTTTGATTGAGAATATCTTCCAGATTATATATTTCTAGAGGAACATCAATGAAGGCATTTCTATTAGGAACCTTCCTTTTACCACTTATAGTTATATTTCTTACAAGTCGCTTTGCACCAAATAGAATCGAATCGTAATCTTGACTTGCGCAAATCTGTACCAGATCAGAATTGGTTAACCTTGCTGCAGTAGCCTCTCCTTCTGATGGAGCTTGTACTGTAGGGATTCCTAATAAAAAGAGTAATCTCTTTGATTCTTCTATCATTTTATCAGTCAGCACTGATGTTGCTTGGCTGTATTTTCTTGCTTCTTCTAGTTTGCCCTGAACAAGTGCTTTCTCATAATTTTCAGCTGCTATCTGCTTGATTTGATGTCTGCGTTGAATTTCATCTGTTTTTAATGGACTGGACACTCCATCAAAGACAAAAACTAGTTTGATTCCTTCCGCAAGTAAATTGATATTTCTATAGAATAGTCCACTCAAATGGCTCGTAATTTCTCCATGAGAATTAGTAAGAAGCTCTCCAGTACTTCCGCGAATTGTAGCCAGAAATTGATGGATTGTGTTGAAAGCGTCTACTGCAATTATTTTGTTTGAAAGATCACTCAGCTTTATGTTAGTATGTGTAAGGATTGGTTTTAGATCTAAGCCCATTAATTGGATTATGAGTATACAACCTTTGTTTTATTTTTTTTCTATTTTTCTTTTGTCATATGCTCATATGAATTGGATGGGATCTGGAAAAAAGTAGATAAGGTAATTTGATTATTGTGATTCTAACCTATGAGTCTCCTTATGAACGCAAGCACAGTGATAAGTGTGTTGAATGTTGGTGTATTACTAACATTGTTATTAATTTATGCTAGAATATATAACAAAACTAGAGCGGTATTTACAATTGGTCTAATGTTCTTTACTGTAATGTTAATGCTACATAATTTAATAGCAGTATATGCTTATTTAGCTATGGCGCCGCTTTATCCGGACGATTTATTGCCTTATTTTGTGGCCATTCACATAGCAGAATTTGTTGGAATTGTTTCCCTGTTAAGAGTAACTCTTTGAGCACAAATAGATCATAAATATTATCATAAATAATATCAAGTAAATTGATCAGTATCATGCTAACTAATCAAAATAATATGTAATAAGCTTGATTATCTAAATTGACAAAATGAAAAATTATAAAAAATGGATATTGGGGTTATGGTTTAACCTTCTTCCCATCCCTTCGCGAACAGACCATTCTTCTTTAGTGGAATAGGCTGACCTGGTGTATAATCCATTGGTCTCATCCAAAAGATCGCTTTAGTTGGGCATACACCTATACATGCACCATCTGAAATGCATCTTTCAGGATAGAATACAAAGGCTTTACCTCTTTTCCATCCCTCAACTGGTTTTACCCTCAATACATCTGGACCAAGAGCAGTACAGATTTCGACACAAAGAGCACAGCCGATACAATGTTGTTCGCTAACATCTGGAAGTATTGCTACTGGCATTTAATTCACTGAAACAGAAGTAATGTCGAAACTATTTAAACACTGTGCTATTTTATAACACCGATATAAAATAAAAAATCCTTAAGTAGAATTGCGATGTGGAAAATACGACCCAAAAGTAGAAATTATATTTTTGAAGAGGTTTACACGTGGTTCGTAAAATCACAGTACTTGTGCCGGTTATAGTTGGTTGTGTAATTTTGGGTATTTTGGGATTGACATTCATCCCGGAGGGAATCAAGAACAGGAATATAGAATTTTCAAGAGGAACCATAGCAATAAACAATCATTCAATAAGCACAGAAATTGCTGAAACTCCTGCCGAACGACAAAGGTGGTTGACTTTTAGAAGTGAGGAAATGCCACTAAGCTCTGCTCTTCTTCTTGTTTATGATAAACCTGACCTCTATTCCTTGTGGTTGTTGAATATACAATTCAATTTAGACCTAATTTGGTTCGATGGTGCCGGTAATATTGTCTATATTAAACAAGACGCATCGCCATGTAAGAATACTTTGGATGCGATACAATGTACCTATAAGAACACAATACCAGCAAGATATGTTCTGGCAGCAACGACAGGATTCATCAACTACCATAATATTACAATAGACTCAAAGATAAAATTAGTTTCAGTATAAGAATTCCCTGTGCTGAATTCTAGTTTGATAAGTTACCGTTTAGTGATGTTTTGAAAATCTCTATACACCTGTTTGATTTCGTCAATTGAAGCTTCGTCCTCAAGTGTGCTAGTGTCACCTATAATGTCAGAGTTTGTGCTGATTGATTTTAATAATCTTCTCATTATTTTACCGCTTCTAGTCTTTGGCAATTTATTGGTAAAGTAAATTTCACTTGGAGTAGCAATTGGGCCAACTGTCTTTCGAATGTGATTGATAAGATCTGTTCTCATTTCTGGGGACTCTTTATACCCAGCTTTAAGAACTAGAAATGCCACTATAGCTTCTCCTTTTTCCTCATCAGGTTTACTGATTACAGCTGCCTCGGCTATTGCATCAAATGATACAAATGCACTTTCTAACTCCATGGTACCTAGTCGGTGACCAGCAATCTTGAGTACATCGTCCGATCTGCCTAGTAACCAAATATAATTATCCTGGTCTAAAAGGGCAAAATCACCTGAATAATAATATCCTTTAAACTTGCACCAATATGTATTAACATATTTGTCATCATTATTCCAGAGAGTCATCAACATGCCTGGCCATGGTCTCTTTATAACCAAATAGCCTTTGTTATTGGCTTCGACATCCACCCCGTTTTCATCTACTATTCCAATATCAACTCCCGGAACCGGATAAGTTCCGGATCCGGGTTTCATTGGTATCGTATCAATACCTAGGCATTGACTTATCATTGTTCCACCCGTTTCGGTCTGCCACCATGTGTCAACAATGGGGCATTTTTCTTTTCCAATCACTCTAAAATACCATAACCATACCTCCGGATTAATCGCTTCACCCACGGTACCTAAAAGACGCAATGATGACATGTCAAAACTATTAGGGATTGACAAATCGTGTTTCATGTAGATACGAAGGGCAGTTGGAGTGGTATACAGAATTGTAGCTCTATGTTTTTCGATTAGTGCCCAGTATCTATCAGGTGTCGGAAAATCAGGCGTTCCTTCGTAGATAACACTTGTCACTCCGTGCATCAAAGGAGCATATACCATATAACTATGTCCTGTTACCCAACCTATATCTGCGGTACAGAAAAAGATATCCTCATCATTATAATCAAATACCCATCTGGCAGTAGCATGAATGTGAGTAAGATAGCCTGCGGTACTATGCAGTACACCTTTTGGTTTTCCGGTAGTGCCAGAAGTATATAGGATGTAGAGTGGATGGGTACTCTCTACAAATTCGGGTTTGCAGTAAGCTTTTTCTTTCTTTACCAATTCGTCCCAAAGCAGATCTTTTTCATTCATTATGATTTCATCAGTTCCTCTCTTAAGTACAATTACATGTTCTATAGATGGGGTTATTGTAATTGCACTATCAACTATTTTTTTCAGTTCAAGTATTTTTCCACGCCTTATTCCTTGATCAGCTGTTATGATTACTTTAGATTTTGAATCATTAATGCGATCTGTTAATGCCTGTGAACTAAATCCAGAAAAAACAACGATATGTATGGCCCCTATTCTACTACAAGCCAGTAGGGCAATGGGTAATTCGGGAACCATTGGAAGGTAAACGGTAACTCTATCACCTTTCTTGATTCCTAAATTGCGTAAGGCATTTGCAAATTTATTTACCTGTACATAGAGCTGATTATATGTAAACGTACGAACGTCTCCAGACTCGCTTTCCCATATTATGGCTGCTTTGTTTTTCGTACTATTGTTAATGTGCTTATCAAGACAATTTACTGACGCGTTTAACAAACCACCTGTGAACCACTTGGCAAAAGGAGGATTCCAATCTAGAATTTTATCCCATTTTCGATTCCACACCAAGTTATTTGCTTGCTGAGCCCAGAATTCCTCTATATTTTCTAATGCCCTATCCCTCATTTCTCGGAGAGTTTTCCCCTGGAGATTTATTTCCAATGAATATTGCTCATCATCAAATTTTGCTGAGCTTTTCTGCTCTATCATTTAAATGTGTAATTTGACATTATTTGTATTAAAAGGTTGCATAATTTGCAAGCTGAACTGTGCATTTTTCGATTGGTGATGAAAAAAATAAATCCATGATAATGAGGAATTGTAAATGTTGTTGGAATGGAATGAGCAGATTAAAGCTCATCTGATGTGGATTTGGGGTGGAGAAGATGGGTTTATGAAAAGGAAAAGGGAAGGAATGCTTGTTGCGACGGAAAAAAATCTGATATTCATAACAAAAACCAATATGTCCTACAGGGTTCATCAGGTTCATTCACAGCGACAGCTCTTGCGATTTAAGGAGAACAAGAATATTTTCTTGCCCGTGGAAGGATATGGTATTACTGAGTTAAGGAATGATATGGAAAAAAGCAATCAAAATATTGTATTTCCTTTTTCACAAATTTCAGATATGTATTTCCTGGAAAAAAGATGGGGTACGGAACTTAAGATCAAGACCAATATTGAAAATAAACAGAAAAATTTTAATTTTGCAATAGTAAAGGGCTGGGTGAAATATCCTGCAAAGGATCCTTTACAATTCCATCATGTAGATTGGAATCCGATAATAACTCTATACAAGATGTCATGATTGATTTTATGTTTTGATTTTTTACTTGGCTTCAAAGAAAGCAAATAAAATACACGGGATAATAACAAAAGCTGTGACGGAAGACATAATCAAAGACAAGAAGTTATTTCTTGTTGGAGTTGGTCCAGGCTCATCAAGGTACTTGACAGACCTAGCAAAAGACGTAATAAGAAAATCTAAGTATTTGATAGGTTACAAATATACACTATCTATAATACGAGATTTGATTATTCCTCATTTTCATCAGGTTTATGAAGTAACCATGAAAGACCAGGAAGAAACCTATAACCAGGTGTTTGAGAAAATGGAAGAAAATGAGTTCTGTACAATTCCTTTCACTGGTGATGTAAACTTTTCAGAGTCGGAGGTTGTTGATAGATTATTAGAAATCTTTGGTAACGATAATGTAGAATTGATGCCCGGGATAAGTTCTATTCAAGTTGCAGCTGCAAAAGCAAAAATTCCGTTGGATAAGACGTTGGTCATCAGTTTTCATGTTACGGAAGATATTGAAGACAAGAAGAGAGAATTAATCAAAGCGATTCAAGATAAGAAGAGCGTAATTCTGGTACCAAGACCGTGGAATAATAATGCAGAGAAAAATTTTATGCAATCAGAAATAGCACTATTTCTCAAAAAGGTGGGTGTGGATACCTCTAGTTTGACAGCTTGGGTATTTGAATTTTTGACCACTGCGGAAGAAAAGGTGTTTAAGGGTAGATTGAATGAATTGGAAGGAAGGGATTTTAGTCCAATGTCTGTAATGGTGGTTGATCAAGTTACACGAAAAACATACTTGGAATTTGAATGAGTTCCTCTTATGTTTTCTTTCATTTAGATATTATTCAGCGAAGTCAAAACCGCCAGATTGTTTTATTAAATCCCATTCAATAATTGCACTGAAAAATAAAATTACCGCAACGACGCCAATTTCAATGCCCGTATAAATTAGATTTTCTTTGATGTTAGTTTTTTTCACTATGTTAATCAGTAATAGGTAACTTCTAGAGATAGCTATACCGTATGAAACGAGCTCCATCATTCCAAATATTGTCAAAAAGACAAGTAATGGTGGTATTTGGATTGGTAAATCTCGTGTTATTATCATGAAAATATTGCCGGTGCTAAATCCTGAAAACAAACCAAACGCAATTCCGATACCTGGAACAAACATTAAGATTGATATTAGAAAGTTATTGACGAATATGCCTATACTATCAATATTCTTGATTTTATTCTCAAATTGTTCTTTTAAGAGTTGTGATGTAGATTTGTCAAAAGTGACCGATGTGCCAATTGTAAAGAAAATTAGGAATACTAAAATGCCAACTAAAAGATAGAGAATTCTTCTTTTGAAGTTGTATCTGCACATGCTTCAACCTCAGTGTTTGCTTTTTAATAATCTATGCTCAAAACAAAACGTTTTTAGCATTTATGATAGTTCTGTTCAATAATAAAACTTGGATTCAGTGTCTATTGCATTGATTTATGCGATAAATAAGGGATACCAGGTTCATCCTGACGCTTTCGCCTTTCTCAAATCACTTGATTGTGATGTCGAAAAAATAATCAAGACAATAGTTGATGCCAAAAATAAGTTCAAGAAAAAATCTCCAATCCTGATTGATGACATAAAGAACGTGATATCTAGTGATGTAAATCGATCTATGGATGACCCTCTAATAACTAACATTAACTCGAAGCCAAAGTCGGATAGCAATCTAGAAAATTATAAGATTCTATTTGATCCTACTTACAAAATAAACTCTGAAAATGATAAGGATTTTGTTAAGCTGTTTGATAGTCGTTATAGAAAATCTTTGAAAATACTGTCAATCCGTTCAGAGAGCAGACAAATAAGAAAAATAAAACAGATTAGAGATATTCGAAATAAATCTAGATCTAGTTCTCTCGATAATGACAATGAGAGAGGAAAATTTGTTGATTCTGTTTTTCTCGCGGGTTTGATAATGTCCAAGAGGAATAGAAAAAATGATGTAGAGCTTATAATTGATGATACTACCGGTAGCATACCTGTAGTTTGCAAAACACGGGACTTGATTAAAGAAGCTTCATCACTAGTTTTAGATCAAATGTTGATGTTAGAAATTTCACTCAGTAAAAGAAATTCAAATGATTTTGTAATAAAGGACATTATTTTCCCTGACATTCCGGAGCATGTTGCCTCCAAATCCGGAACAGAGTCTTACGTAGCTCTCATCTCGGATTTGCATGTGGGCAGTAAATATTTCATGGAAAAAGAGTTTAATGATTTTCTAAGTTGGCTATCATCAGACGATGAAATCGTAAGAAAAATCAAGTACGTCTGTATAGCAGGAGACATAGTTGATGGAATTGGAATCTATCCTAATCAAGACAGAGAATTGATCGATATGAACATGAATAAACAATTATCATATGCGGCATCTTTGCTTGAAAAAATTCCCAAACGGATGCACGTATTCCTAATCCCTGGAAATCATGACCCTGGAAGGCGGGCTTTGCCCCAGACAGCTCTAACAAATTTGCGAGATTTTCAACCCCTCGAAAATTTCAGTATTATTGGCAATCCGTCGGTTGTTGAATTAAGCAAAATTAAATTATTAATGTTCCATGGCCAAAGCTTAGATGACGTAATTGCCACGGTTCCTGGATTAAGCTATTCCAAGCCTGTCGAAGCTATGAAAATTTTGTTAAAATCGAGACATCTGTCACCAATATATGGTAACCGGACACCAATAGCTCCCGAATCAGAAGATATGTTGGTCATAGAAGATGTACCGGATATTTTTCATGCCGGGCATGTGCATATGACAGAAGTAGGAAGATACAAAGGTACATTAATAGTAAATTCTGGAGCATGGCAAAGGCAGACAAAATTTCAACAAACCATGGGAATTACTCCTACACCTGGAATATGCATATTGGTTAATTTAGGTAACCTTCAATCATTTCAGAAAGATTTCAATTAATGTTGCCGATAAAAGGGGATAATATCGGATCGTTTTTGATAGCTTCTTTTACAGATGAGATTTGGATATGCAGTTTTATTCTTTGGGTTCTACCGTATCGACCCTGGTTGACTATATTAGTTGTAATTAATCCTAGCTGATCCAATTCACCCACAATTTGTGTCATTCTTCTTTGTGTCAGTGCTTCCTGCTGAATTCTTGAGCAGAAATCCTGATAGATTGTATAAATTTCTCCCGTGCTTCCGTTCTTGGATTTTATTATTGCAAATATTACTAATTTGGTGTGCAAAGTTGAATTTCTCAGGATCTCGAAGTTTGTGTCGCTGTCAATTTTTTGTTGTGCGCTTCTAATATGATCTTCGCTAATCTTCATTGTCATTGACGTTTCTGCTATTTCTGCAGCAACCCTCAAAAGATCTATGGCCTTTCGAGCATCGCCTGTTTCTCTACCAGCAATTGCAGCACATAGATTGATTACACCAATTGGAATAACATTATCATAGAAAGCAAGTTTGCATCTATCAACTAGAATTTGCTTTAACTGTTCGATGGTGTATGGATTAAAAACAAGTTCCTCTTCACTCAAACTGCTCTTTACTCTTGGATCTAATTTATCCTTGAATGTTAAGCTATTTGAAATACCTATTAAACTAATGAACTGATCTGAAGAAATCCTTTCATTAGCTCTTGTAAAGTTATAGAGGATATCATCACCTTTTCTATTAACAAGAGAATCAATTTCATCTATGACAAGTACAACTTTGATGGACCTGCGTCTTACGAAATCAAGAATTCTATCGGTTGCTTCGCTCATGGATAGTCCGGTAAAATAAACCTGCATTTTTCTTTCCTCTTTGTTAATACCCAACAACTCTGCGATTTCGTATAGAATTTTGTACGGTGTGTTTGAATTTTTTGCATTGATAAATGGAACTCTTAGATTAATATCCAATTCTTTGGTTTTGTTATAAAGGTGGTCAATAACGTTCTTTACAACTGCTGTCTTCCCAGTTCCTGGTTTTCCAAAAATCAACAAATTAGATGGGCGGCCTTTTTTTAGTATAACGGATAATGATTGCGCGATTGCTGTACTTTCTTTTGTCCTGAACAATAGCTTATCAGGTACGTAATCGATAGTCAAAACCTGTCTATTCTTGATGATGTTATTGTTTTTAATCGCGCTATCAAAAATAGTGTCTAAGATGTCATCATCCAAATACATACACCTCTGACACCCCTCTTTTTCTTCTGTATCTCAATATAATAAATTCATTTAGTAAGTGGGATGTATATAAAATAAAAATGCCTAAATCAATTTTGTTTCAGTTGATTGTTAATTGTTATATGTTGTATAAACTACTAGAAACTTGGCCAGCCTTCAAAAGGAAATGTAGGGGTGGAACTAACAAGTATTATGTTCTGTTAATCCAATAAAGTAAAAAATCCCGATAATAACCCCTTTATTTCCATTGGAGGCCAATTAACAGAAATCAACATTGTTAAGTAGGCAAAATAACCCCTTTATTTCCACTGGAAAATTTTTGTGCGAGGCAAAGGAGAAAAACGATAACTACAGAAAAAAATACATCCAAATTCCAGCACGGATAATGAGCTAACAAAAGCTGAGCTCTTAGTTAACTTGTTAATCACTTTAAGTGTTAAGTGTGATGTGATATCATGTCCCGATCTGTCAACTGCGAGGAAGAAGATCAAAATTGAATTGGAAGACGAGAATGGGGAAAAATACAATTTAACCCTTCAGGGCACCCTAACAAGAGAAAAACTGATGAATGTAATTGAATTTTTGCAATTATTTGATAAGAACTCCATCGAGGGAAGCTTTGAAGGCGGCTTTGAACGTAGAATAAATGATACAAAATTAGGTTCAAAATTATGGAATTTGATTGTTGAGAATTTTCGATATCACACATTTACTTCTTCCGATATACTAAGAATTTACCAGGAATTGTATTACGAATCTATACAGTTGAGTGTCATCTCTATCTATCTATCTAGATTTTACTTCAAAAAACAGCTTAATAGATCAAAAAATGGCAAACAGTGGGTATATACTCTGATTAAAGAGAAGATAAATAATTTGAGAGAAAATTATGAAAAACCTAACGACTCGAATTTGCTGTCCGTTCCAACAGTTTACGACCTTCATTTGTAATTTTATATTTGAAAGGTCTGGTACTCCCATCCCTCATTACTATGTTTTCAGAATATAATTTTTTCAACAATCGAGATGTATGTTCACGTGACTTATTAATTCTTCTTTGGATCTCTCTAGATGTAAGTGGTACCTCAAGCATCTCTAGGATGGAATCAACGGTATTGACTCGCAATTCTTCCTCTTTTTCGTCATCTTTTTTCTGAGTAATAATCACATCATTTGTCACAGGTATAGAATGTGATATACGTTGTGATTTGTTATCCATATCACTAATATCAACAATTTTGTTCTGGCTAGAGTTATTGTGCAATGAATTTATTTTGATTTCCACCAAATCTAATTTAGATCTTAAATCTGAAATAATCTGGTTATATTCATCAAATTTATGAAAATATCCCTCTATCAACATATCTTTGAATTTGTGATTCTCCTCTTCATGATCTTTCGAATC
>JAICFW010000099.1 GCA_025923455.1 Nitrososphaeraceae archaeon
TTACTTCAGAAAAAATTTCATATGAACCCAGAGCTATCTCATATAATAGGAAATACAGTGTGGAATCGAATGAAGTCTAAAGACATCAGAGACGCAATAAAGATTGCACGATTGGCCAAGTCACCTAGTGATGTTGAATGGCTGGTTGATGTGCAAACGAAATATTCAAAGAAAGGTAATGGGCTTTGAATGTAGTGATAAAGTTGAATTTGATGATAAAACTGATTGAGGTATGACGTTTTTTACAAATTAGAGCCTTTAATAATATCGTTAAGATTTTTCTTAATTAGACTGTCTGTCGCAACTGACTCAAGTTTATTAAAAAATTCATCGTACTGGGTTAATTTATTGTAAATTCGCTTTGCAATTTCTCTTACTATCTGATTTTCCACCTCTACTATTATCTTGTCAATAGGCCTATCAAAAAAGGAATTTTCATGCCGTGTAAATGGGGGTATCTTTTGTGATCGGTATTTGCCTTCCTTTATCCCCAACGAGTACTCCAGATAAGACACAACTTGTCCTGATCCGTTATGAATATTCTGGTTATTAATGTGGCGTTGTACTGAAAATTTTCTGCCTGCTGACATTCCGCAAGAGGTGCAACTCCAATTCAGTTTGCTCATTATAATTACTCTGTGTAACACAGTGTTGCACACACAACTATAAACTTATGTCTGGTTGTTATCCCAAAAACAGAATTTGATTCTCTCGCCGAAGTCTCTTTGTATTCCAACCCCGCTCGGAGAACGACCATTTGGTTAACTCCCTTGTAACCTACATGTCTTGGTAAGATAGTTATTATGGTCTAGTGAAAACTCGGATTTGATTTAGCTTTGTCTCTGCAGAATGGAATAATTTGTATTTGTTAAATGAAAGACATTCTCTTCTATCTTTTTTTTCAGTGCGTTGATTGCAGAATCAAGTTCATTAATGCTATTGCGTGTTTCTTCTACCTTTGAAATGTTCTCTGAGCGATATTTTTCGTACATTTCTGTTTTAGATTTCATGTCTTCCAAGTGTCTCATATTTTTGGGATTAACTGATAATTCTAATTGCATCAATTCTTTTTTCAGATTATTCAGATTAGATGAGAGTGAAGGAAGAGAATTTACAATCTCATCTATCTGATGTATTGTCTTTTCAGGATCTTTAATTTGGATACTCTTTTCAGCAATATGTTTCCTAAGTTCACCAAATAACTCCAAATATTGAGGTGTATTACTAAAAATTTCCAAAGGTTCATTTTGCATAGTTGCAAGTCTTCCCTGAATCTCTTTAGAGGCTAAATATGAAAATTTGGTTATTGGACGGGAGAGATTAGAGACCATATATATGATGTTCTTTTCAAACATTGCCATTTCATTTTTCTTGTCATTGATTTTCTGCAGAGTGGTAGATGTATTTAGAAATCCTTCTGATTTTTGAAAATCATCGTATTCTCTTTTACCATCTTCAATATTTTTATCAATAGTTCCTCTTTCTTCAGTCAGCTCTGAAAGTCTCCCCTGAGCATAATTTCTTTCACTGAGTTTTTCTTTGAATAAAATCAGATCGTCTATGCATACAATGCTTTTGTGAATTTCAGCTTGTTTAACAGATAAAATCTTGGTAACATCTTTTAGTAATGATGATAGATGGTCAAATTGATTCTTTAACTTATTTATTTGCTTTCGCATGAATTCATTAAGAATTCTGTTGTGAGAATCTCCAACTTGTCCGAATCTATTTATCAGTAATTCCAAATTGTTTTTGAATTCAACCGCATCCTCATAATCCTTTATTTCAGAAGATTCTATGAATGACTCCTTCTTTATACTTGTAATCAAGATCTTTTTTGAAGTATTAATTAATGATTCAAATTTTGGATTCTCTACTTTTATTTCTTGTTCTTCAAGTTCATCCGCACTATTCCTTAGGCCATCAAGACAGTCTATTACCGATTTTCTAATTGGTTCAAGATCAGCTATCAAATCTTTTTCAAGAAGTTTCTTTTCCTTTTCTATTATGTCCAGTAATTCCTTATCTGTAACTGATTGAACAGAATTAGCCTGGCTCTTTTTATCATGAAAATTGTCAGATGTCCTCCTTTTAAAAAAGCCAAATTTAGGAGACAATAATTTATTTTACTGTCCTATTACTAAAAAACCTAATCAATTTGATATTTTGATCTTGGCTGGTTAAAATGCGCCTTTTATATGTGATTTCTAAAAGTATAACTCGAATTTACCTATGAAATCAGTTGATTGGTCAAAAATGTATCAAAACTTTATAAATTCACTCTAGAATCTGTACAAAAGGACACTCAGCTTAGCTAATGAGGTGATCGTTTTGCAATATAGATAAATAGCGATTTTTTCTATAGTTAGATTCCAAACTTTTTATTAACAAGTAGTCTAATAATACCTTGAATTAATATGTACAAGACGAGAAGGTTAACATTTATTACTGTACTGTTTGCATTTGGGATTTTTGGACTTGCCAGCCTCAGTCTCTTGCCTGTATTTGCCGAACCCAAAGTTGATATTTCCCCGACCTGTGGACCCCACGAACCGGGATTTAATATCGTCATTAATACAAACGGATTTTTACCAAATAGTACTGTCGCCTGGAAATTTGTAGACTCTAACAGCAAGATTCCACTATATGGTTATTTTGAAACCAATAGTACTGGAGGCTTTAACGATGTAACATTTGCAGACGATCTCAAGGAAGGTAATTACAAAATGTACTTTGCCGATGACGCTAATAACGATAATGTATTTGACATTGGAGCCAAACGGATATATGCGAACGTATCAATACCCTGTCCCAGTTAGTTTCAAATTGTCCCATCTAAATCAAATGTTAATTGAGCAAACATCGGTGTAAATAAAATGTCTTTCGAATATTCAATAAACACACGCTTGTTACTAGTCATTTCATCATCTCTGACTTTAATTACACTATCCGTGTTCGGTGGGAATTTAATACAATATGCTTATTCTGATTCCAATTATGGTGCTGCTGGTGACTGGGGATGTACCTCAAACACTGATGCTACAGTTAGTAACATGGATGGGAAAAACCCTGAACGTGTATTTGGACTGGGCGATTATTCTTATGCATCTACTGGAACTTGTTGGTTTAACAAGATAGGTCCCATTGATAGTATCACCAAGATTGCGTTCGGCAATCACGAAGACGAAAGCAGTGAAGGATTTAGTGGATATATGAGCCATTTTGGACTATCTCAAACATATTACGCCTATACCCATGATGTTACTCGTGTCATTGTTATGGACACAGATGTGGCAGACCCCTCTGATTCGGCGCAGATAAGTTTTGTGCAGAGTGAATTACAATCAGCTTCTACTAATCCAAGCATAAAATGGATAATCGTTTATCTTCATAAACCATTCTATACCTCACCCAACACTTGTGGTAGCTCATCGTGTTCAAACACTGGATCAGCAGCTGAGGAACTTCGGGACAATTATCATGCCATGTTTGATCAGTATGGGGTAGACCTTGTATTAGCGGGTCATATTCACAATTATCAACGAACCTTTACATTAAAATATGATTCAGGCAGTCCTTCTAGCCCTACAATAACTAGCAATAACGCCAACACTTACACAGAAGGTAATGGCGCAGTATTTGCCATAGTGGGTACTGGTGGCGTAAACTTTCACGCCTTATCAGGCAAGGCATCATTTACATCTGTTCAGCAGGACGATTTTTTCGGTCAACTGGATATCAAAACTACTGACAATGGCAATAAATTGGAAGGTAAATTCTATAGAAATGGTAACAATGCCATATTGGACAGTTTCAGTATTTCAAAAGCTCCCAACTCCCCACCAGTAGCAGACAATCAAATCGCCCGTGCCGGTATGAACACTGCTAAACCTATACTCCTTGCAGCATCTGATCCAGATAACAATCCTCTAACATATTCCATAGTAAATCCTCCACAACATGGAACGCTATCAGGCAGT
>JAICFW010000100.1 GCA_025923455.1 Nitrososphaeraceae archaeon
GAAAACTGTGATGTAAGTAATCCTCCAGAAGGTGACGACTCACCACAAGTAGATCCTGAACAGGAGATTTGCGGAGATGGTCAGGATAATGATGGAAATGGACAGATTGATGAAAACTGTGATGTAAGTGATACAGATCAGTATGTCAGCAAGTCAAGCAATAGCAATGATATTCAAGACGACACCAACTCAGATGATGAAAAAAAAAACCTTGACAAGTTTGGAGTAACCAAGATTTATTCAACAAAGAAAGATGGGGAACAATGGTATCTCAATTCTAACCCCAGTAGTGATTCTAGATTCTCACCGCAAACTACGATGACAAAGAATTCTGACGGTTCGTTTAAAATAAAATCCACCAATGTAAGAATGGGTGTGTTTACTTCATCTGGATTTAATCCTGAAGAAATCAAGACTTTGAATCATAACAAAATAGCTCTTGCCGGATATATGCAATCACCAAACGACTGGAAAGATGTGGAAATTACGGGATATATCAAGCTTAACAGTGGTGATAATGATAATTTTGTGTGGTATGCAAGGGGAGCAAGACATACCGGTTATGGTTCACTACCTGGCTGCGAGGGTGTCGCTTACAAAGGTGACTTATTCTTTGATGGATCAACAAGATTCTCAAAGGAACAATGGCATTCAGGAGGTTATGTCTTTGGAGAATTTGGAGAAAATATTGGACCTATCAAGGGAAAGTGGGTAGGGCTTAAAGTGATCATGTACAACATTGTCCAGGATGATAAACCTGCAGTGAAACTAGAGTTATGGGTAGACAAGAAAAATAACAACGATTGGATCAAGGCTGCCGAAAAAATAGACAAAGGTGGCTGGGGAAATACTGGAACTGAATGTGGAGGCAAACCTGATCAAATTATTACTTGGGGTGGGCCAATCGCATCTTTTAGATGGGATGGTGCCACAGATGTAGATATTAAGAAATTTAGTGTCAGGGAAATTGCACCTCATATCTAGGTCTACCCTTTTTGTCAGAAATTTCATGCTCATTGCAATGACAAAATTAATAAGAAAAACAAACACTACATCTAGTGAAGTAATATTAATGGCATTATCATCTAGACCAAAATTTGATAAGATTGGTGTCTATGGATGACCTTGCAAGAACAAACTTCACGATATTCAGAGGTTGAAAAAAGCAAATGGATTGCAAGGGTACTGATGGTAATGGCTGTGGGATGCGTTTTAGCAGCCAAAGTTTATTTTACAATTTCTCTGGTAGATCCGTTCGTAGGTATCTACAGTTTTCTAACTAGTTTTGTCCTGTTATGCATACTCTTGCTTTCATATTTCAAGTATAAAGATCCATATTTGAGTGCGAAAAATGTCGACGTTTCAAACGGTCCTTTGATAAGTATAGTAGTTCCAGCAAAAAATGAAGAAAAGAATATTCGGAATTGTGTTCAATCTTGTTTGAATCAAACTTACATGAATAAAGAGATCATTGTAGTGAACGATGGGAGTACTGATAAGACTGGAGAGGTTCTCGATGAAATGCGTAAAGAGAACAGAACAAGTAATTTTCGTATCTTACATCTTTCAAAAAGCGTTGGAAAGAAAAGGGCAGTTGAAGCAGCTAGCGAAATTGCTCGTGGAGAGATATATGCATTTATGGACAGTGACTGCGATATGGCATTTGACGCTGTAGAGAAAGCCGCAAAAATATTTCATCGTGATAGAAAGTTAGGAGCATTGACCTGCCATGGAAGGGTGAGGGACGCGCAACGTGGAAATACGATTGAGAAGTTTCAACAAGTTTACATAGATATATCCTGTAGATCTATAAAGGCTGCTGAAAGTTCCTTCAAATCAGTAACATGCTGTTCCGGATCACTGAGTTTTTACAGAAGAGTTGCAATTCAAGACTTTATTCACGAATGGGCAAATGACAGATTCTTGGGAATAGATTTTAAATTCTGTACTGATAGGAGGATGACAGCTCATATCTTGGGCACTCGTAGAACAATTGATTCTTCGAGTGACAAGACACAGCTTGAACATTTGCCCATCTTGCAAACTGGAGATGATGATATTGAAACAATGAAAAAATCATTGGATCCTGATGTAGAATTTTCCGATCGTCCCATAAAATGGAATGTGGAATATTCAAACAGCATTAAAGTAAATGTAGGTGTACCGAAAACATTTGAATCGTTAGCAAAACAACAAATAAGATGGAAGAAGAGCTTTATTCGAAGTCTTTTTGCAACTGGTGGTATTTATTGGAAAAGACCCTCTTTTATTGCGCTTTTGTATTATATTCAAACTGCCATGAAACTTATCAGGCCGTATATTTTGTTCTATACAGTTGCAATTTTGCCTATTAAAGGTGATTTTACTTCAGTGTTATTTTGGATTGCAGGTGTAATGTTTACAGGAATGATATATGCTGCAGAGTATAGATTAAGAAACCCGGATGATGGATTATGGTTGTATAGACCCCCATTTACGTTTATTACTACTTTTGTATATACTTGGTTTCTCATATATTCTGCAATAACTATTAGAAACAGAACTTGGAGATAATAAAAAAATGATTTTCTTTTATGATAACCCCTTCACGTCAATTAACAAGTGATTCTAAATTTTGGCCTATGTTAGTGCAATACTTGTTACCATCATAATGATAGTTGGGTTTTCAGTAATCATGATGAAGTTTACCGGATTTTGGCCCTGTAATATTGGCGAAGTATTTCAACTAAACGGTGTTAGCTGTGACAAAAACTTGTCACAAAATATTGGGGTCATACTAAATTCAAGTGGGGTTTCATTGCCTTTTGATTTTCCACTACTATCTCTTCAAAATATCTCACAACTGTGATTTCAGATATTCTTGGCATCTTAATTCGCTTACCCATTGCCATATCCAAGATCATTGCAGGAAAGTTCGCGCCGGCCAGTGCGGTAAAAATGGTACCACCACCCAACCGCGGATTTACCTCAACTAGTTTGAGAGTTCCTTCATTAGATTCCTTCATCTGAATGCAACACGGTCCTTGAATCTTTAGATATTTTGCAATCGATTTACATGTTTCAGAAATATTTTCATCTTTGACAATTTTTCCCACTGTAGAGATTCCAGCCTTTGTCTGAATCCTGATTCTAGGAACGGCAATTATAGGTTCTCCTTCGAGGTCTGAAAGAACATCTATTGTATATTCAGTACCAGGCAAATATTCTTGGAAAATCAATCCATTTTGTTTTGATTGAATATATCTCAAATCCAGGGTATTTTCTATTTTGACAATACCTTTGCTCCCTTTTCCGTATCTAGGTTTTGCAATTATTGGAAATTCTTCTAGTCTATTTGAGTCCACTGTAGTTAAAGGTAGATCAAATTTTTTCGAGAGATGATTATATGTCTGCATCTTATCTCTACAAATTTCCATAGTCTTTACGTCACTCACCACAGGTAAAGCTCCCAACTTCAATAATCTTTTCTTGTATTTGCTATAATGATAAATGTCATATCCCGAGGATGGCATGAGAATACTAATCTTATGTTTTGTTATTATTTCAAAGAGTCTCGATAGATATGATTTACTTTCTATTTCCGGTAACAGTTCATGCGCATCAGACATATAGAAACCGGCAGAAACAGGATTTGTATCGGAACTAACTATCCTGACTGGATATTTCACCATTTTCAGAGATTTTATTGTATTAATTGCAGCGGGTGCAGATGCACCTGGAACCAGAATGGTGGAATTTAAGACTTTCAATTAATAATCCTTATCCAAAATAAAATTTTGTTTGGTATCATATAAGAATTTTGAACGCTATTATTCAATTTGTCTCTTTGTCAACATTCCAAAAGAAATTAAATATGCATCTAGATAATTAATATGCCCTTGCTAGACCTAAAAAAAGACTATCACGTTCATAGCAATTACAATGATCATTCACCTCAAGAACTGTCGATTGAAAATGTAACGATACGTGCAGAAAAAATTAACTTGAATACTGTTGCCTTTGCGGAGCATGTGAGAAAAACTTCTGATTGGATACCAAGGTATCTCGAAGAAATCGATAGAATGGTATCCTCTGGAACAAAGATAACCATAATTTCAGGTTTTGAAGCAAAAATCCTGAAGGATGGAACTGTTGATTTTCCTGTTGAATATGAAGGGCATTTTTTGATTGCCAGTTTTCATTCAAAGTATAATAATAAACAAGACTGGTTTTCAGCTCTGAAATCGGCAATTACTTTACCACATGTAAAAGTTATCGGACACTTGGCGCCAGAAGAATCATTTGACTTGACTGATGACGAACTATTGGAATTATCACAATTATTAAAAACCAATCGTAAGACTGTGGAAATTAATGCAAAATATCAAAGGCCTCCTATGAAATGGTTAAGAGTCTTTAAACATAACAAAATTGACTTTCACTTGGCCAGTGATGCACATAATTTGTCTGAAGTTGGTAATTTTAACTCTATTACCAATCTAATAGAATATATCAACAGTTAGCATTGTCTGTTCGCTCCCAAAATCCTTTGCAATACTGAAATTATGCGTTGTACCAATTGCGTTCTGTAATAGTGCTAAACTAAGTATCAATAATTTAGACTCTGCATACAAAAGCCCTATTGAATCTATTTCACTGAAAACTATTGATAATTGAAGTCATTATACATTTTTTTTAATGTAAGTCTAAATTGGTAATAAACAACAATCTTTAAATTATATAAACAGGATATAGAAGGGAGAATTTTCGCTTACATGACTAAAATAGTAATAATAGATTCACAGATCGCTGGTATTTCTGGCGACATGCTCCTAAGTAGCCTTATCGATGTTGGAGCAAATAAAAAAAAAGTAATCGATTCAATTTATGCATGCCAGAATTATTTTAAAGAAGCCAAAATACGGAATGTTGATTTTTTAAAAACTACCTCTCATGGCATTTCATGTACCAAGTTCTTGTTTGACTATTCGGATTCGGCACATTCACGAGCAGGGAGTGTAGTGTACAAAGCAATTTCTGCTTGCAGCGATTCACTTCATCTGTCAAAGGTTGCAAAATCATTTGTACTTAATTCATTAAAGCGCATCATACTTGCGGAATCAAAAATTCATGGCAGTAGTTATGCCAGTGTGCAATTGCATGAAGTCTCGACCATTGATACTGCAGCGGATCTCATAGGTACTGCTGTTGCCTTGGACAATTTGAACCTTCTTTCGAGAAGATTTTATTCTACGGATGTAGCCGTAGGCAACGGATTACTAGAATTTTCCCACGGATTTGTTCCAAATCCGGGTAATGCGATTCTTGAGATTTTAAATGGAAGTAACATCTTACTAGTACCTGGTAAACTTGACGGTGAGCTTACAACGCCCACAGGTGCCTCCATGCTAATCAGTTTGGATTCTGAGCATATTTCTCAATATCCTCCAATTATACCCGAAAAAATAGGAAATGGTGGTGGACAAAAAGAGGGTAGAAATGTTGCTAACATACTTAGAGTGGTTATTGGAAACTCAAACTCAGAGCTGGACCAGGATTTAGAGATTATTTATGAACTCGAAACGAATGTTGATGATGTTACCGGCGAGGTAATAGGAAATATGATAGACGTGCTTTACGAAAACAATGCAAAAGATGTTACTGTCCTACATGCTATATCTAAAAAAAGCAGGCCGTCATTTGTAATCAAGGTATTGTCTGACAAAGCAAGTAAAGACTCGCTTATTCAGATTCTTTTAAGTGAAACAGGTTCGCTGGGATGTAGAGTAAATGAAATAAATAGGATAATAGTGCCAAGATCTTTTATTACACTACCAATATCGATTCAGAATCGCAAATTTGAAGTCAAGGTAAAGGTTTCAAAGAGTATCAATGGTTCGATTAATACCATGAAACCAGAATCTGATGATATCAAAAAAATTTCAAGGACTCTAAAAATGCCTTACAAAAAAATCTATGACACCGTGCATCATGAATTAATAAGAAAATACAAGTGATGATGAATTTGGAAGATAATCTTTTTCAACAATTGGTATCGTGGTTCCATAACAGGAATGAAAAGGTTATAGTCGCATTGTCCGGAGGAGTGGACAGTGCAGTCGTGGCGATGGCAGCGAAGAAAGCATTAGACAAAAATGCAATCGCTGTTACTGCGGATTATAATACTCTATCTGCAGATGAACTAACATCTGCAAAAAGAGTTGCAAAAGAGATTGACATTGAACATAAAATAATAACATACAACGAGTTAGACAACACCGAATTTGTGAAAAATGATCAATTGCGATGTTATCACTGCCGGACTGAATTGGCTACATATTTGTCCAATGAAGCAAGGCAAATGGATGTTGACCTGATTGTAGATGGCACAAATACCGATGATTTAAGTGATTATCGTCCAGGTATCAAAGCCTTGAGAGAGAATGGTATCAAAAGCCCTCTAGTAGAACTAGGAATAAACAAACAAGATGTAAGGAACATTGCTAAAGCAAATAACTTGTCAGTATATGACAAACCATCAAATTCATGCTTGGCTTCAAGAATACCACACGGTATGCCTGTAACACTTGAAAAACTAAAAAGGATAGAAACGGCAGAATTGTTAATAAAGTCAATTTTCAAAGTCAGACAGGTAAGAGTCAGAGATCATCAAGACATTGCAAGGATAGAGGTCGGCAAAGATGAAATAAAAGATATGTTTGACTTTGAAAAGATGTCAGTAGTAGATTCAAAATTAAGAGACTTGGGATTTAAACACATAGCACTAGATTTATCAGGCTACAAAAATAAAGAAAATTTCAACAATCCTTCTTCTACTAATAAATCGTAATTCTGGACTAGCCTAGTACCAATGAAAACTATTTGAGCATTTTATCCTATAGAAAGATTAACATTGAGTAGACATTAACCTGATGTATGGCAAACCTAAAAGAAGGTGACGTAGCACCTGATTTTGAATTACCTGATATTGATATGAACATACACAAACTTGGAGAATTCAAAGGCAAGAATACTTTGCTGGCTTTCTTTCCAGCCGCAGAATCTCCAGTGTGCACAACAGAGATGGGCGTATTTAGAGACTCGCTGAGCGAATTTGAAAATAACAACACAGCAGTTATAGGTATCTCAGTAGATGGCCCATTTGCTAATAAAATATTCAAAGAAAACAGACACCTGAATTTTCCACTTTTGAGTGATTACAAGAGAGAAACAATCAGTAAATATGGCATAGTGATGAAGGATCTTGGGCCGTTAAAGGACTATAATGCTGCAAAAAGATCTGTTTTCTTGCTAGATAAAAACGGTGTGATAAAATATGTTTGGATTTCAGACAACCCACTGATTGAACCTAACTACAATGAAATTAAAAGTAAGATAAAAGAAATTAACAATTAAAGAGAGACTAGAAACCCGGATAGGAAATATCCGGCCACGATTTATTATTCTATTCTATTACAGCTACAACATCGTTTCTCGAAACAGTATCTCCTATTTTTACCTTAATGTCTTTTATTTGCCCGTCTTTATGTGCTTTTACAGCAACTTGCATTTTCATCGACTCAAGCACTATTATAGAATCACCCTTTTTTATTTGGTCACCTGCCTTGACCATGATAGACACAACTCTT
>JAICFW010000101.1 GCA_025923455.1 Nitrososphaeraceae archaeon
AATTGGTGAAAATATTGGGATTGATCTGTGGGATTATGAGACTCCTGAAGGATCTGGAATGCAAAAGGCACTGGATTATTTACTTCCTTTTGCAATAGGCAACAAAACGTGGCCGTATGAACAGATTAAGCCGATTGACAAAAACAAATTACATGATTTGATATGCCAAGCCACCGTACATTATGAAAATATTGATTCCTATAGGCAAGCTTACAGCTCCCTTACTGCTATGAACGTTACTATGCAGACGGATAAATTAATCTATGGATGTACTAGTCTTCTGTTTGGTTGATAGGATATAACCAAATCGATAGAGAGATCAAAAGATTCGTTAAAGTCATACTTATTAATCAAATCATAAAATCAAGAGCTCTTTCTCATAGTTCCAGTTTAAATTGAGAAATAATTCTGTACAGTTAATCTTTATCCGTCCTGTTTGTATCAACGTCTGAAAATCCATCACTTAAATTGAATTACCATAAATAGGAATCATTCTATATAATCACATGGATCATTTTATACATAGTCTACTACAACATAAAAGAAAGACAAACGCGTTTTTGTAAGAACTAGAATTTACAGACATAGTTTAGTTGACGGATACCTTACATTATTCCACGGAAATGGGATGTCATGGCCTATCCTGACCTACTAACACGATTTTGTTAACATCTTTGTTGGATTCTATCCAAGCAATATAGAGTTTATATTCTGTATCAAATATCATGGGATTTGTATACACATCAGTCTGATCGTTTTTCACTATTTTTTTTGTAGCAGTCGATCCAAAAAAGTCTATTGTCGACAAAAGCACAGAAGAACCGTTAGTATTTTCGATCCATGCCACATGAATCTTATTATCATTGATCCACAAGTAAGGAGAGACAGAATTGCCTGGAGTGTTACTCAGATTTAGCACTTTGCCGAGTTGGTTTTTAGGATCTATTTTTCTTAACATGACATCAAATGTTCCGCTTTGATTTAATGTATCGGCCCAAGTTACATACAGATCTTCTCCCAGAATGCGGCCATGTGCGAGTCGAGAGGTTCCAGAACTATTACTAAAATTTATTGTTAAATTGAATGAATTGCCATAGTCGTTACTAGATATGAGAAATAATTCAGAATCACCTTTTTCAAAGGTACTTTGTTCCCATAGTACATATACCTGATTACCTTCCAACGAAGTAAAGACAGTTGGATTAATTGAATTGATTCTTTCATTTACAGTTAAATTGTTCAATAGATGAGGAGGAATCATGTTTGAGTTAGAACTAAAAATAGTGTCATTAAGAGAAGTACTGTTTGGGTGTTGAGGTAAAAACTTACCGGTGTTTATTATCCTTGAAGTTGTAAATGTATTGCCTTGATCCAAACTTTGTGTGAATGCTATACTACATGTAGGATCATCATCGTTAGTATCGCATTTGGTCCAAACAATGTATATTATCGATCCGTTTTGATTTATTACCATGTGCGGATCCAGCGAATCATCATTATCATTACTTAAATTAAGAACATCACTAAAGGAGTCGCCACTATCGTTGCTTTTCCTGAAGAAGATTTCTTTATTTGATGATGAAATATTTTCATTAGCCGCCCACACTACAAATATATTATTACCTGATGAGGAGAGATCATGGAGGTGTACATTACCCGTATCGTTACTTAGATTAGTTATGGTGCCAAATTTTATGCCGTTGTTATCGCTCTTGCTGAAAAGCAATTGCCATTTATCGGCTTGTTTATCTTCCCATATGATGTATACATTATCTTCAATACTGCTCAATTTTACTAGATTTGAGATTCCCGTTGTATTGCTTATGTTGATTATGTCAGGAAAGGACTTTGAATTATTGTTAACTTTTTTGAATAGAATTTCGCTATTTTTAGGATCTAAATTACTAATCCAGGCCGCATAAATGGTATTATCCGAAACTGAGAATTGTGGATTAATTGAATCAAGCGAAGTATTGCTTAAAATAATGCTAGAATTCAATACAATAGATTCAGAATAAGTTTGAGGTCCTAAGGAGGATATCAAAATTATGCAAATGGTGAATAATATAACAGAAACTAGCAAGTTTCGGAGATCAAGATAATATTCGGGTAGACTTTTCAAGGTGCATGCAGATAAGATAGTATAATTTGGTCATTCAGAATATGTCTGTTTTGACTTCGTTTTTTACTTAGATGAGTATTCAGAAAGTGAGTGAATACATTTGTCATGTTTTATTTAATAATTCCCCACACACCGATATTATAGTTTTATTTGAATAGTCCCTTTAATACTATTTCGGATATTGGATACTTGATGTTACGAAATACTCTGTCGAGTAAGATTTTACAAACATGCAATCTAATGAACTCTATTTTCATGAAATGGGTCAGATCGTCGCGAGATCTTCATAGATTTTTCCTCAGATTTGAGCAGCAACAAAAATTCACCTCATCCCCTCTGTATGTTTAGCTACGATTGTTTTTAATGTTTCTAAAGCCCATTTTAGAAACGTTTTTCCTCAGCTTCTTCAGCGTACCTGATATGCTTACAACTGTAAGTGAGGGTTCACCCAATACCAAAGAGACCAAAAAATAATCAAGATATTTAAGCTTGCAGCCCATTATCATTATATTTCCAAAATCAGAGTCATATATTTTCAACATAGCAGACTGCATTTGAAAAACACCAAAGAGTTCCTTAAATCGGATTCCTATCTTTTCATTTAATTGAAAAGGACGATTTTTAGCATTATCATCATACATTATTGCTACGTATCTTCTTTTTTCTCTATGATTTAACATACTGCCATCTTGCCTTTGTTTTTGCGTAAATCCATTCGGATATTTTCCTCCAATATGTTCCTGGAACTATTCCCACTATGTTCAATATCGACTCAAACGATCTCGGGGATATCATTTCGTTTATGGAGGTTGCGCCGCTTGACAGTATGAATTGACAACCATGTGACTGACAGAAAATATAGATCGATTTTAATTCTTTTAGCCATCGAGCAACCAAGAGTGCATCAAGTTTTCTCACAGGAGCAATTGAAATTTCTATCCCGAGACCTCTTTTGGCTTTATGTTTTAATGTATCTTTTCCTTGAAAGGGATCGATCTGAAATAGATCAGTTTTACTATCCAATGATCGGATGTTGTCTGAAACTATAAGGTAGGGAAAATAATCCGCAATTGGATATTTTTTATCCATCCTGAGTATGACGTTTCCTTGCGCACTATTGCTTGTCGTGTTTCGCAAATCAATACCTATCATATCTATGCCCAATAAGTTGGACATAGTCATAGCTTTGGTAATATCAGAAACATGAACCCCTAGATCTATTTTTTTGTAAATAAGCTCATCACATGATCCCTGAATTTATTATTTTGGTTAAACTCCTTGACTGCTTTGAATCTTATTCTTATCGAGTCATGTTCGGATAAGGAAATTACCCCTTTACACATTGACTGCTTGTTCAATCTGATGTAAAAATTATCTTTTTCATCAAATGATTTAGATATTGATTGCAAAATAAATTTTTTTTCACTGATTTTAAGGTTTGAGATTACTCTCTCTAATAATACTTGAGACTCCTTATGACCGCAATCTATCTTGATGAGGGAAATTTCATTTCCCCAATGACCTTCTGCCGATGATACATTAATTTTTTCCTTTGGGATAGAAAAGACATCGTTAATTTTTCGGAGTATTTTTGGAACATCTTCAGTAGCATGGGCTACTATATGTATTGATGTGGAAAGGGTCAACCTTAAATTCTGGATTAACAGTTATCGGAAAAATTCGACTGAAATTCCCTAAGCGGCCTTCGCTTTATCCTCTACAGGTTCTAGATTGATTTCACTTTCAGCTTCACTTTCAGCTTCAACAGCGCTACTCTCACTACTTTCACCATGTGACTTAGGCGATGATACTAATTTGGTCTTCTTTATGCCTATGTGTCGTAAAGAAGATATTCTTTTACCCTTTTCCAAGATTTCTCTATTAAAATCACTATTGTCATCTGTAACTTGCTTTATGAAAGAACTGAGGTCCCATTGTGGTATTTTCTCAGATAACAATTCATGTATGACTCTTCTTAGTTCATGTTTCTTTGAAGAGTTAATCCTGCGCTGACTGAATGCTATAATTTCAACTCTAAACTCATGACCATCTTGTGTAGTGTAATTGTGTATATGAGTAATCATGGAACTCCCCCTTCGGACAAGGCTTCTTAAGAATTCCTTTCCGTATTCATGTCCCTTGAATACTGTGCTCGCAACTCCCTCGTTTATGTTTTCGATTTCTACAAATACTTTGGTCTTGTGATCCGCTGGATCCTGTTTTTTAATGTCAAATAATGTATTTTCAACGACACGGCCTATAGCAGTAGTGGTATCAGTTATCGGAAGATAATTAATATGATGCCCTCCAAAATCTCCAAAAGAATTCGGTGAGTCGAGAATAAGCCATTGTTTGTCTCTCCATTTATCCCTAACTCTCCCGCCTCTTCTTGCACCTTTAGCCATAAAAAAATCGCCTACGACCAGAATATAAGTTGTGCGTTAATTGTGCAAAAAAAAGGAATTGGTTGAGTTTTTTAAAATAATCTATCTTACATCGGTTTCCCGTCAGATGAATACTTTACCTTTTTATTTTCAGATGATGCAGCAGCAGGGGCGGCATGATGTCGATATCTTTTAGCCCTTGAAGAGCCTAAGATGATTACGAATCCTATGAAAGCCGCAGTAGTTATTGCATACATCAACATTGAATCTGCCATATCTTGCCTTCTCAGAGCTTGTTTAAAAATATTTATGGCGCCCGA
>JAICFW010000102.1 GCA_025923455.1 Nitrososphaeraceae archaeon
TGCCGTAGGACCATTTAAAGTTGATATATGTGTTTAGTGTTAATATATCATGTCCAAGTTAGTTTCTTCGAACGGATACAGGATAAAGAAAGTGCTGGAATATCAATGTGGTTGCAAATATTCCTTTCAGGACTATACCAAACTGGAACATGTATGTTTCAATCATGAAAACGAACTAATCGCTCAGTGTGGTTGAAACATCTACCAGCGTAGTGCAGATAATACCATATTTTTCCTATTGCCAAAAAACTTGTTAAAGAATTCAGGCACAATTGATTCCGAATCAGAAGTTAAGTCCTCTCGGTGTAGATGCAATTAACAAAAAAACTGATGATGCCATGGCAAAAAAAAATTTGCTGAACCAACAATACGGGTAATGAAAATTATGTTGATATCAATTTAGAGCTTTAAATAATAAAAATATGAGAGCTCAAATGGTTACATAGGTTTGGTTTACTCGCTACCATTTACTGCGTCTTGTACCCCTTCTGTGATATTTCCAACAACATTCGCAGCGCCTTCACCAATACCTTGGAGAGCCTCTCCTGTTTGATTCATTGCTTGTCCAGTCGCTTCGCTAGCATTCTGACCAAATTCAGAAGCAGTTTGGTTTGCCGAAGCAGACATATTCCCGACTGCGTTTGAGGCATTTGTAGTTGCGTTTTGAGCACTCACACTGCTTGCTGTAGCAGTCATCGTCAACATCAACACCATAGCTCCGATAATGATTAATTCTTTATTCATTAACCTTCAAATGCTCCAATTTTATTTAAGGATTATAGTTTCATACTTCATTAATTTGCTGGAATTCAAAGCTTTTTTACATTGATTTTAGCTGACATATCTACAAGCTCACACATTAAGAATTGGGGCCGACCCCCTGAGGCTTGAAAATCCTCCTATTCGAGTCGGTCTTCCCTCAATAGCATACCAGAGGTGCATATCACTGTCCATTTAAACATCCTATTTTTCGTAAAATGCTCTATTCCCTTTCACTCTTCCCTTCGAATATGGTTTATTTACCATCATCATAGGTATAATACAAAATTTTCTCTTCAAGAAATCGGTAATGGGTGATCTTGACACGACCTTCTTGGATTTGGACAACGCAACTAGGCTATTGTGAGCTAATATATAATTTGTATCAAAATAGATCGGTCCTCATTCAGTTAAGAAAAAGGACCAACTGCCTAACGAATGAATTCCATGTAGGTAAACTGTTACGGCCAAATTTTTATCTAATAATTGTAGTACGACAGCGAGAAATACCTGTCAAGACCCTAAAGTTACCAAAACAGCATTCGCGTTGCTTGTTGTTATTGTCAACGTTAACGTTAACATCAATTTTGTGGTGGCAGATGCAAATTCATATGATATTTTGAGTGTTTCCAGTGTTATAATCTACTAATGGAAAAGCACGGTAATATCAAGTTTCTGCGATTTGAATATATTGTATACTGTCATAATTGTATGGAGGTTTACCAGCTTTCATATTATCAGAATTAACTGAAATTATACCAATGATGCTAATTTGTATGGTTTAAAAAAAAGAACCTCCCATTCAAAGGTGTTAGGATTCAGTTTCTTAAGACTAGTAAGGTAATTCTAGATATCTTATTTAGAAACTTTGTCAAATGGCAGGTGCTTTTAGGTAAGTGAAAAATCTAACTAGATAATTTACTTTCCCTACTTTCTTGATTCTTTTATATTAATTTCATTCTTCTGCAACAATGTATTCACAAATTACGTTAACGTTAAGAGGACTTTGCTGCGCCATTTTTTTTAGAAATTTGCAATGTAGGACTTTTTATACTTTGTAATTATGTGAATTTTACCCTGCAAGTCTTGGATTCCATCATTCAGCCAGATATCTTTGATTTATGTAGTCATTTTACATAGGCTCCTTCTTTACTTAATGAAAGAAGATTGCAACTCTTATATGGACTATTGGATAGAACTCGAGACATATGAGCGCCGGGAGTGGGACTCGAACCCACGAGTTCTTGCGAACATCAGCTAACCCATCGGTAATGCTTATTTGATCTCGAGGCTGACCCCTTTTAGGGAATCTTGCATATCTTACCTAGCTTGGGTACCCCGGCAATGGAATGATTATTGATAATCTTTATAATTCTATAAATGTTCGGCACCTGACCGTTTATAAACATCAAAAATTATATAATGATCAACATCAATACTTCAATCTATGTTGTCAACAACTGAAGTAAAATTACCCGACCCAAATCAATTAAAAACTCTAACTTTGACAGATTTGGTAATAATGAACAAATTATCAGTCTCTTTTAGAGAACAAATCAAGAAACATATTGATATTGATCCATTTACTACTGACGATCCATTTAAAGAAAATGATGACTATGAATACACCGTTATTTTGGACAAGACTTACACAAAAAGAGTAATCTGTATGGTTGTGACAAAAAAAGAACCTCCAATACAATTACCTTGGGAAATTTTACTTGGCAATCAACTAGTTCATCTAACGATATCAAAAACAGATGCAGCATCAATAAAATATAAATTAATGCCAAAGGACACCAACAATTTTTATCCCTTCAGAAAGTCAACAAGAATAGCTGGGTATATTATGTTTGCATTTCAAATATGCGGCTTGTCACAATAGTATTCGATCTCGAGACAAGTTGCTTTTCATCCCAGAAAAGATACTCTAATGTATAATGTTGAAATTCTATGCATTGGTAATGAGTTACTATCTGGCATAACATTAAATACGAACGCTCATTGGTTATCAAAGAAAATTACCAAAATTGGAGGACTCGTTAGAAGAGTAATTGTTGTTAGAGATGATTTGAATGAAATTAAGCTTGCCCTAACAGATTCCCTTAGTAGGAATCCTAATTGGATAATTATTTGCGGTGGATTAGGTCCAACCTACGATGATAAGACTCTACTAGGAATTGGTAAAGCATTGAAAAAGACATTGATGTTGAATAGTACTGCACTGGACATGGTGAAAAAAAGCTATAGATACAGACATCGAAGAGTGAGGATAAATAGGGCTAGATTGAAAATGGCAATAATTCCAAAAGGCTCCACCCCAATTGAAAATCCTGTAGGTAATGCACCTGGGATACTACTTTGTGTTCACAAAACTCAAATTATATGTCTACCGGGGGTTCCAAACGAAATGAAAGCGATAACCACCAAAAGCATATTGCCTCAAATGAAACAAGAAATAGGCGATTTTACAATAAGGGAGACTAACTATCATGTTCAGGGCATCAGCGAGGCTATGATATCATCCAGATTAACAAAAATAGTTGACTCGGCACCAAATGACCGATTATATCTGAAAACCCATCCACGTGGTTATATTGACAATAGTCCTACGATAAGAATTCAACTAGTTTCACAGGGAAATAATGAAGAGCAAGTTGAACACCTAAACACTAAAATTTCAAAACAGATCACGGCATTAATTCGAAAAAATAAGGGAAAAATATTAAAAATTTCATGACTTTGGAATGTACATGCAAGGTAAAAGCAAATTAGGAATTAAAAAGAAATCCGACTCACAATTACCTTAACAAATTATTCTAAATTTACTTTAAATAGAAAATATTATAATTAGTATTATTGCATAATAACAGTGACCAACTATTGACAAATAGAAATATTAGCATCAACCCAGAAAGAATAATTTCTCAAACATTAGATGAATTACGAATAACTGACAATAAGATAAAACAGAACACATCGTCTTTGGTTAAAAATCTGGAGACTTCCAACAGTGATGAATTTTGGATAAATATAATGAAGGCAATAGTTGTATCATGTGATGAAAATAAATACGTTTTTTCAAATGCTGAACTTTGTGATTTTCTGACAATTGGAGCAAGAGGTTTGGATAACAAAAGATATGAATCCAGCATAAATTCAAGTAACCAATCAATGAATAAAGTGGTAAGTGATGCAATATTTAGTATATACAAAGACATAATGGAGAATTATGATAACGTTGATAATGAAGTTAAAAATTATTATCCCAAAGTCATTCTGAATATAATTTCAATTATTAGAAGGGGAACTGACATTAGTGGCGAAAAGGTAAATCTTTATGGATTGGAAAGATATTATCTGAAAAATAAGACCGATGCTGTAAATGGAAAATTAGATATCTCTGAACCAATTGTCGCTGATGTGCAGAAAACTGTTAATATTGAAACAACAAAATCAATTGATGTTCAATCTGTTCAAACTTTGGCGTCACCTACTGCAAAGGAAAATATTTTGAGCAAGAAAGATCTTGTCAATAGTCTTAGTGTTATTACAGGAAGGAAAAAGAATGAACTAAACGAGCTGCTAACAAAAATTCCAGAACAAGATTATAAGAAAATAACTGACTTGTGCGTAAATTATAATAAATTACAAAAATATTCAAAATTGATCGGAACAGAGGAATTTAGTCGTCAAATTGAAAAAGAATTGGGAAGAAAACTTAATGATAGACAACTCCAACATGCTACAATTTCGATAAGAAAGGTCAAGACCTATGTGGAGAATGTTCTAGATGGAAAATTCATTCCACACGGTTCACATGGAATCAATCATGTCAAACATAATTTGGAGTATGGATATCAGTTAATGGGATTAATTGAATATAGAAGAAGAAGGTATTCTCCATCTCAGTCTTACAACAAAAATTCGAAAGTTTAGACAAAAGCTTACTATTGAATTTGGTCTTTTGGAGATATCTTTTGCTTTCTGGCCATAAAAAATAACAAGATTCCAAACAATATCAAAATTATGGCAAGACCTTGCGCACCTCCTCTTGGGATCAGGATTATATAAAAAACCGCAAACAAAATGCAACTAATGCCTTGAAAAAAATATTTGAGAGCCTCATCAAGCTTAAATTTCTTACCCAGAATAGCTATGGCAAAAAATACTACTATTGGGTAAATAGTTAGCAAAATATACTGATCTATATCGACTCCATTATGAGGCAAGAAGACTAACTAGAGCTAATGTGATTGAAGCAAATATCTATGTTTCCTTGACGTGAAATCGCAAATCGTTTATTTCAACTGCTACTTTTCTTTCAATCAACGATCGTGCATTTTCAAAAGGTAGAATCGCCACGTCCTCTTTTATGAATGGGCCATATTTAGCCATATCAACTCCCATAAACTGATCGGTGGATTCCAAGAATCTTATTATGGTCATTTTTGACCTTATGATTCTGGAAATGGAATCTAAATTATTCACATTTCCATCGATTAAAGATTGTATTATCAAATCCTTTCTTTGAGATACTTTTCTTTCTTCTTCGAAAATATATTTCTCTTCATCAGTTAACTTGGAGTAATCATCAGTAGATAAAGATGGATAAGGCAAATTCGCGTTAGAATTTTCTAATAGCTTCCTGGTTCTTAATTCGATCAGTGATTTCGTAGATAATACTAGCAATCTTATCAGTTCGTGATGTACATCTAATTCTATGTTTTCATATTTTTGAATGGAAAGTACCTTTATCAGCTGTGCAATTTTCTTGTAGATATCCGGAGACATACCTTGTATCTTTGGAATTTGCGTTTCCTTTTTCAGTAGTTCCATAATAAAATCCAAATCTATCTTTTTTTCAGAATTTCCGCTGTTGTTATTGTCATCTATCTCCGCCAATAATTTCTACCTTTTTGGTAATTTCTATTTAAATACCAGTTGAGTTATTAACATTTATACCAAAACCTACAAAGTACGAAATTTTGTTAATTTATGACGTCACCACTTTTAAATTTTACCCGCTCAATTAGGT
>JAICFW010000103.1 GCA_025923455.1 Nitrososphaeraceae archaeon
TACGGCAACAGTAAAGTCCCAGGTAGCAGGTGTTGGGTCGACGTTGCCAGCAGCATCTGTGGCGTATACAGAGAATGTGTAGTCACCGTCAGTTAAGGCGGTAAACTGTGTTGTTAATCCAGTAGTGCAGTCAAAAGGTGCGGTTGGTGTAGGACCGGTAAGTTCGCATGTAAATGTCAGCTCACTTGCCGGGTTGTTATCAGTACCAGAGTAGGTAAACGTCATCTCGTCAGTTGGTGTAGTGCCGCCATCTGCGATACTGGTTCCATCACCGTCAATGGCAGAGTCTATTGTAGTATCGGGTGCTGTGGTATCTTCAAAAATGGCATTCTCACATGTTGAACCAGCTACAGTTGTGATTGTAGCGGGTGGAGGATTTTTGTTCACAAATTTATCTCCTTCAGCTGCATTGAAATCGTGGACTATGTCGTCTGCATTACCACAGTCAAATGTATCTGCACCAGGACCCCCAGTAAGTTCATCTTTACCGTTTCCACCGTTTAGGAAATCATCACCATTTTCACCAAATAATTTGTCTAGTCCATTACCCCCTAGCAGAGTATCATTTCCATCACAACCATGTAGCTCGTCGTCTCCATTACCGCCGCTAATTGTCTCACCAGAAGAAGTGCCATAAATGAGATCATTATTGGGGGGAGTTGTGACCGTTCCTGGGTTATCGCAAGAAGGATCAGCTACAGTTAAGGAGAATGAAGCAGATGGAGGTTGTCCAGATTCAGCACTTTGACCAAATGCAACATTAGGGATTAGGGGGAAGAAAGTAGAGAGAGGGTTTCTTTGATTATCATCATCAAAGGCTGCACTAGAGCCTTTTTGACTATAAAATAAAGGGGACGAAATAATTGGGGAAAATGCAAGAGTGGACGAGATAATTAAAATAAATAAAAATGAGATTAGTCGATTAGCTGGAGGCAATTGGTCTAAATTAGTTATGGTGAGACATATATTAACTTAATAACCAAAAATTAGCTAAAATTCTATTATTTGATGAATTTTTATCGAAAATCTGCGTTACTGCCGCAAAAACTCATAATCCTCACTTGTACCAGTTCAAAGGTGCATAAAATATGCATTAAATGAAAAATTCCGGGCCTGAATCAAGAAATCTGTCATATTTAAGCGAATAAGATCAATCAAGAACTGGCTTTGTTCGGCACGGTAATTAGAATTAACATAATATCTCATTTCAAGGTTAATAGCAGAAATTAAGAGTTACTTATACTCCTAATAACAGTATCTTATGGCACCAATCTTACTACAAAATCATGTTTACCCGCTTCCATCTCATAGGTCATGGGAGAATTACAGGAACTGAATGATTCTTCATCAAGTGCACATTCATACTGATAATCTTGTGCACCTTCTTTCTCAAGGTTTTGTGTTGTTTCGTTTGTTTGAGCCGAGAATGTAAAAGTTACTTCCTGTGGAGATATGAGATCTCCCGGGGACAAAGGGTTACCCACTTGATCCACTGCTGAATCAATTACTACGGTTGGCTCCAATATAGGACAGTTAATCGTGTCAGTAACATTATTGTCTATGCCATTGTCGCAAGTTTCAGATGCCGGTGGAGTACAGGCTATTGTAGTTGTGCCGTTAGTAGTGTCAGTAACATTATTGTCTATGCCATTGTCGCAAGTTTCAGATACGGGTGTTGTGGTAGTAGGGGTACAGCCTTCATTACTGGTAGAGGCAATAGTGCCTTCAGTGCTATTGTCTGCACCAATGTCACATATTTCAGATGCAGGTGGTGTAATAGTACTAGCATTGGTATTTGTATTTGTAGTATTTGCATTGGTATTTGTATTTGTATCAGTGTCAGTAGTATTTGCACTAGTGTTTGTAGTAGGAGCACAACCTTCGTCGTAGGCAGTCGCAATCGTGTCACCACCATTATCGTCCACACCATTTTCACATGTTTCAGAAATTTCAAGATTTGCAGCTTGTTCTTGTTTAAGGACCGTTAGAGTGGAAACAAGATCCGGCTCTGTTGTTTCCTCGTTGATTACGGCGGCAAGAAGAGATTCATCATTTATAATCACGTCGAGAATGGTAGGCTCTCCGGTATTTGTTGCTGCATTGGTCGTTTCTTCATCTGTTTCTTCATCTGTTTCTTCTTTGGTTTCTTCCTCTGTTTCTTCTTTGGTTTCTTCTTCCTTCTCTTCCTTCTCTTCTTCGGTTTCTTCTTCCTTCTCTTCTTCGGTTTCTTCTATTTCTTCACATGCTTCATTTTGTTCATCATTTGTTCCTTCTTCCTTTTCTTCTGTTTCATCACATTTTTCTTCCTCTTCTGCTTCTTCCTCTTCTGCTTCTTCCTCTTCTGCTTCTTCCTCTTCTGCTTCTTCCTCTTCCTTTTCTTCTTCCTCTTCCTTTTCTTCTTCTTCACCGCCAGATTCAGATTCTCCATCTGACGATTCTTCCGCTAGTGCTTGTGAAATGAGATTGAAGCTTGCTTGTGGATTATGAACATAAAATAACGGACTTGAAATCAATGAGCCAAATACTACAAATAAAAATAAGAATGGGTAAACTTTATTCAATACTTTACACAGAAATGTCAATATTTTAAACGTTATGATTAGAATATGATTCAGTTTAGATTAGATTAGGCTCGAATTCCTTTTCATATGGTAATTTGAATCAAACAATTGCAACGGTTCATCGTTCTTCAATATCATATAATATGGCAAAAGAGATTTAAAGTTACGATATTATGCGATAATATTGGAAAAGTTGGGTTCGACATTAAGAAAAAAACCATATCGATATATTCTTGCGTCCTTGTTTTTGGTTATCTTCTTGCTGACAATGATGGTTGCAATAAGATCTCAGGAGGTGCCGAACGAAAATCAATTAACAGACACCCATAGTGCTGGAGGTCCTAGCAGCTTAACCGTCATAAATGAATACTTTGAAATTTTCGCAGTCCTCTTGGAAGTCGGTATTGTAATACTCTTGTGGAAAACTGTAAAGGATTTTGCAGAACTAGCAAAAGTTAGCAAATTACAGACTGAAGTTAGATTTAGACCATGGGTGGGTCCTAGTGGAGGATTTGAATTTCTAAGAGAAGACAATGATAAAAAGCAGTACTCAATAGCAATGAAGAACTTTGGAGAAGTGCCCGCCTCAAATGTAATTGTAACAAGTACAATATCAGACACAAAACCTGATAAATTAACGTTTGAGAGCTCAAAATCCAATGGCGGCAACGAATTTCATATAGGTCCACTGCTACCAGGAATGGAAAAGAGATACTGGATCTTTATAGAAAATGAGCGGTACAGAAAAACTATAGAAGGGACTTCAAATTTATTCATCTTTCTCTACTTTTCTTATGTCTATTCAGGTGGGAAAAGCGGGTACGGTATGATAAGTCAGCTTGATAACAAGACAAACAATTTCGTTCACAGGGAAATGTGGATTGATTGATGGTAAAATACCTAAATATAGTCCGAATATACTATGTTTATATACTCTACAACTACTTTGGTAATCATGTCACAAACTAAAATTTGGATGGCATTAACCTTAATCGGAGGTTTATTCCTTGTGATTGGTGCACAGACGTCTGTATCTGCTCAGATGGCAAATGATACGTCTGCTGCAATGGGGGCCGCTGCGGGGAACGCAACAAATGCAACCAGCTGGTCTGCAAATGCAACAAATGCAACCAGTACAGGAAATGAAACAGGCAATATCTCTGGTTTATTACCACCATAATACAATAGAATCGGAGGATGACCTCTGATCTACAATTTTTTTCATTATTTAACTCAAAATACTCGATTATAATAATTTCAGTCTTTATAGCCTTACTCGTTATTGAAAATGTGGACGCCATAGTTGCGCGGTTTTTAGCACAATTCAATACCTCGACCGCAGGTATGACTTTGTTCGTGATTATATCTATCGGTTACATATTGGGGCAGTTTATTTTATTAAGATTCATGAATTCGAGTGGTCACACAATAAAGGCTAGATCCGGTTTGGTATCTAACTTGCATAAAACCGTTTACATAGTACAATGGGTACTGGTTGGAAACATAATTTTACTAATTATTCAAATGGCTCTTTTTTCTAATTATTCTTTACTATCTTTAGTGTTAGTTGCCTATGTGGCTAATTTTTTTACCGCTGGCTTACTTGCTGTATTTGCCTTAAGATTCTTCTCTTGGTATAGAAATGGAAATCACAGTGTGGGAATATTATTGTACGCCTTGGCATTTATTATTCTGGCGACGGCAGAGGTTTTTGCCGGGGTAGGTTCTGGATATCTCCTATGGCAAAAGGACGATATTATTACCCCCGCATCAGAAGTTCATTTCCGTAATTTTCCTAAAGGAAGTCTGCTCGACATTTTTTTCTCCTCATATTCATATGTTGATTACTCTTCATTTTTGCTCACGTTAGCAGCCAGTGCGTTACTGCTATACCATTACAGTAAAAAAGCAAGAACACCAAAAATGATAATAATTATCGCTCTACCAATTCTAGGTTATACTGCTACGATATTGGATGCACTAAATATTTATGACACGGCTACAAATCCAGATCTCTTCTACTATTACATCTTTCAAATATTAGCTGCAATAGCAGGCGGCGCTCTCTTTGCTTTTTCTTTCTGGTTCGTTTCAAAGAGGTTACCTGAAAGTCCCGTCAAGACCTTTTTGAAGATAGCGGCATTAGGGTTTGTTATTCTGTATTTATCAAACCACATTGATGTGAATTCAGGCCCGTATCCTCCATTTGGTATCAACTCTCTTTCACTGCTGCCACTTTCATCTTACTTTGTTCTGTTCGGCCTTTACTCTTCTGCACTGTCGCTTTCTCAGGATATTACCTTACGTAATCACTTAAGATCAATGGCAAGGAACGATCAAAATTTGCTTTCAAGTATAGGGACAGCGCAAATGGAGACAGAGGTCAAAAGAGCGGTCAGTGAACTTAAAGATGTTGCTGATGTAGAAGAGAAAGAACTTGCAGAAAAGACTGGTATCGAAACTCCTATAGCCGAAAACGAAGTAGAAGATTACTTGAAACAGGTAATAGAAGAGGTAAGTAGAGCAAGAAAAAAAGACTAGGCTATTAAATCAGAATTACAAGTAGTCCTTAACATAGTTTGATATAATTAACTGGATAGCAGATTCAATTATTTTTCCATGATCAGCGTCAACTTCCGTACTTATTAGTAACAAGTGTTCATCTTCCAGAGGTATGGTGATCTGTTTTACTTTCTCGTACTCCTCCATTGCATATCTCGCCTTTCCGATTCTATCTGCAAATTTATTATGGAGTCTCCATCTTTCGAGTGTGATTAGGTTAGCATTTTTTATTTCTTCATCAGTAAGAAAGCTTTTGATACCTTCTCTGAGTCCTCCTCTTTTTATTACGCCGGTATTATCACAAACTCCTACAAAACGAACCTTAGGATCCAAATCAAGTACATCATGACAAAGCTTTCCATAATCCATATTCAATTCAATATCGTGACTATCTAAAATACTATACTGCAGAGACTGTATGTCCAAAATTAGACAACTTTATACCTATGACTTTGAATTTATTGAAACAATGACGAAATGCGTCGCATTCCACTCATATAAGGGGGGCACAGGCAAATCTACCATCAGCTCTAACCTTTCAGCTACGTTAGCAAGGAAGGGATTTACTGCCGTCTTACTAGACCTTGATGTATATGCTCCAAGTCTACAAGATTACTTTCAATGGCAACCTAAAAAATCAATTAATGATTATCTATTTGAAAATGCCGATGTTGATGAGGTTATTCAAGATTTAACTGGAGTGTTAAATAAATTTCCGTCCGATAACGGCGAGCAACCTGAATCAAAAGGAAAGTTATTTGTGGGATTCTCCAGTACTTCAAAAGAAGAAATTTACAAGCTTGATGGAGCTGTAAGGCAGGAGGGTTCCAAAATTCAACTGCTAAGAAAATTTCTCATGTTAAGAGAGGAAATTGTTTCAAAGTATAACGCGGATTATATTATTATTGACACCAGCCCGGGTATCAGATATTGGTCCATCAATTCACTTGCAATTGCAGATACGATTCTTCTTTCACTAAAATTGGATGGTATCGATCTAAAAGGAACTCGTCTACTGGCTAAGGAGATTTATGAGAGTCTAACAAAGCTCGGAACTAAATCATTTCTGCTATTGAACAGAGCTGCCGGATATTGTTTGCCACCAAACATGGCAGGAGAGAACTCTTCTTCCACTCAAGAACTATACAATACGACAATTGGTAATCAAAGCACAGTGGTTTCAAAGCTCAATGAGGATATTGGTATGGAGACAATACTGTCCATTCCCTGTTATTGCGACATCCAATTTGATAGTAATGAGTTTTTGACAGCGTTAAGATATCCAGATCATCCGTTTGCTGCCAAGATTGGTGCTCTTATAGACAAACTTAATGAAATTTAGAGGAAAATTTAAAAAATCAGTTACTTCAACTTCATCAAGATAATGCCTGATGTAATTATTCCAGGATTTTCAAGCTTGGTGGGACAAGCAGGTGCTGAAAAGACCGAGTCTGGAATAATACTCCTTATGAGCCCTCCTGGAGGAGGCAAGACTCTCTATTGCAGGCAAATGATATTGGAAAGTCTAGAGGATGGAGCTTCTTGTATCTATATTAATTCGAGTATGACCCGCAAAGAGTATCAAAATCTCTTCAAGAGCGTAACTGAAGAAAAAATAAAGAAATTAAGATTTCTTAATCCTTATTTAGTAACCACAGGCACTAAAGAATCGGATATCTCAACTGGTATAAATGACCTAAAGCTATCGGCTACCTTACAGGAAATACAAAATACAATAAAGCAATGGACTTCATCTGTTACCAATACAAATACAGGAACTAATCAAGAATCTACTACTCTTGGTAACAATACAAAGTATGCAATTTTCATAGATTCACTGACACATATGTTTACACTATTTGAGGAAGATAAAGTGTTAAAATTCATTAACGCATTGTCATTTCTTATTAAGGAGATAGAAGCCACTGCTCTGATTACCATGTCTGGTACCCAATCAAGTAATGGTACAATCCTCAACAAGTTAAGTTCTATTTTTGATATAGTTCTTGAGATCGATGTTCAAGAAGAAGCAGATAAGATAAAACGAAAGCTAAAACTAGTATCAATGAAGGGAGTGGGTAGCAAATCAGCATCAGCTGTATTTAATATTGAAGAAGATGGGAATTTAAAATTTGAATCGGAGGCAACATCAAAATCAAAATTATCAATATGCGGCCTTTGTAAGGCCCCCATTTTGGAAGAGCCCGAATATTATCTGGACATGCCGTTCCATCACAATCATGTAAAAATCTACATGAAGCTTGCTGGTGCTTTTGGTCAAGCTCGTGTATCTGATGTTGGTCCTTCAGGGGTTATTGATGCGGCATTTTTCTTTGTAGATGTGGTCGGATTATCAGACCCAGCGCTCTCTGTAAGAAGACAGATAGAAAAGATTGAGGCATTAAATGACATGATAGGTCATTGTGAGACCTTCAAAAAGGCATCTGACAAAAGAGTTCTTCCAACAGGTGACGGTATGGCAATAGGATTCATGTTGAGTCCTGAATCACCGCTCCAACTGGGAATAGATTTGCATCATGCATTAAAAAAATATAATACACATACTAACAAAGAGGATGGATCATTTCTTGATGTTCGGATTGGTCTTGCCTCAGGGTCTGTCTTTATTGTTAATGATGTAAATTCTAATCAGAATATTTGGGGTCCCGGTATTATTTTTGCCAGACGTGTTATGGATGTTGGAGATGGAGGACATATTTTGCTAGCAGGACCACTGGCCGAATCTTTATTGACATTAGATGACAAGTACAGGGGCATGATTAATTTGTTGGGAGATTATCAGGTAAAACACGGTCAAATAATAAAGATATATTCTGCATACTCTGGTAACGAATTTGGCAATTCTGCTGTACCAGCTCGTTTCAAATCTTGAT
>JAICFW010000104.1 GCA_025923455.1 Nitrososphaeraceae archaeon
GAAGTGGGAAGCAATCTGCCAACCGCACTAATTACACCGACAGTTAACGAACCTGACAATCCAAATGGATTTCCTATTGCCACGGCTGTATCTCCAACTAGTGGTAAAGAGTTGCTTAGAGCCAAGGGATGTACATCGGTTTCCTTAGGATTCAATATCTTTAAGACGGCTAGATCACTGAAAGGATCGTTACCAACCAATGTTGCTTCATATGCATTGCCATTAAGGAATGTTACAATGTATTCATTTTTCAGAACTTCCTATAATTGCTATTATTTTTGCTACATGACTCATTGATGTTTTATAGTATTGATCCTAATTAATTTCCTTCTATCCTGATCCATTTTAGCTTGACTGTAAGTCTTAATGATGTTACCTAGAAAATATTGTATGTCGTTTGAGTGCAAATTCTCTAATTAAGTTGCGATTGAAAATAATCTCAAAGATGAATCAAATGATGATCGACTAAAGGAAATATTCATCATATCAATTAACTATTTAGGTTGTTAGGTTAAGGTTTACTTGTGGTACTATACTCCTAGTCTGTGCTGAAGCTTCGTATTGAGGGTACTGTTCATAACCCCAAGCTTTAGCACCAAGAAATCCATTTTCGTTAAATACGTTATTTGGGAAGGTTCTAATGTGAAGGTTAAAGTCTCTTACGCCATCATTGTACGCAGTTCTACTAACAGCGATTCTGTTTTCAGTACCGGCCAATTCATCCATTAATCTTGTCACAGTAGCATCAGATTTTAGCTCCGGATATGCTTCATATGTTAATATGATCTTGCTAAGTGTAGCTTCTAATTGATTGCTCAAGTTAACACGTTGTGCTGCATCTGGAGTTTGCATCCATTGCGATCTAAGCTTGGTAATGTCCTCTAATGTTTGACGTTCAAACTGCATATAGCCCTTTACTGATGATACCAAGTTAGGGATTAGATCATACCTCCTTTGAAGCTGGGTGTCCACATCTGCAGCACGTTTCTTAACCGACTCATCTCTAGACTGCACACCATTAAAGCCAGAAATATAAATAGAATACAGACTTACTATAATAATAATTATTAATGCGGCGATTCCAATGCCAACTTTAATCCCCGTTCTCATATCAAATCACAATAACTTTATTTCAATATGAGCAGCACCTTATTAAATCCACTGGATAGATGTGGAAAATCACAGTTATAGCTACCTACCTGCGCCACCTCCACCAGAGGAGCCTCCTCCTCGACCATAATTACCACCACCGCCGGATCCTCTTGAGAAACCGCCGCCACCTCCTGCCCAACCTAGACCACCCAATAAACCTCCCCAACCAAATCCGCTGCCACCTAAATCATTACCACTCTGTCCTCTCGATCCAAATCTCCTTCTTCTGCCTAGATAGAAAATGACGGCAATAATCACGAAAAAAACTAGCATCAACATCATTACTTCCCAACCACTTTCACTTTCACGTGGTTCATACTCTTGGTAAATCTGATTCTGATTTTTATAACCAATCTTCTCGCCAATTGCTATTACCGTTGTTAAGAAAGCTTCACCTAAGACATCAGGATTCTTGGTAGCTTCAAAATTTTGTCTTGCTGGAACAAGATATGAATCCAAAATCGCACCTGCAGTGCCGTCTGTGATATTTCCTTCCATTCCCCTGCCCACTTCAATGCGCATCGATCCGCCCCCAGAATCGCGTTGCAGTGAATATAAAACTAAAACACCATTATCCTTATCCTTCTTTCCTATACCTTTTATTCCATCCAAAGTAACTTCATTAAAAATATAATTGGCAAGAGTATCTCTGTCCGGAATCTCTTGATTGTCTTTCTTTATCCCATGCCCAATAAAACCTGGGATAGTAAATATTACTACTTCAGCAGAGGTTTGAGCATCCATACCTCTAAGATAATCTTCAATCAAATCCTTGTATTTTGAATTTATCAAGTTGGCATTATCATATACATATTGTGGTCTAATACCGTATGACGGTTGAGAAACAAGAGAGAATAAAAGAATCGTAATTAATGTGGATGCTATGCATAATTTATCGAGATTAAAAAGGCCATACAAGTTGAGTAACATTAGAACCAGTTATTTACAAACATTTTGTTTTTTGTTCATTTAAAATATTATTCACTAGGATTATAATCCAATCTAATTATTGAAACCAGGAATTATAACTATTGGTATTAGTAGTCAAGCATTAAAATTTGAGATCTTAAAATTCAAACACTAGATGTGGAATTTGGCGTAACAGGTTACCTAATATATGGTATAGAATAATCCATTTTCAAGATCGATTAGTTTGGGAACAGTCACTGTAATGAAATTTGGGGGTAGTACGCTAGGGGAGGACGGTGTATGCATAGACAAAATAATTCAAAGAATAAGTAATAAGATAGAAGGTCAAAAAAAGGTAGTTGCTGTATTTTCCGCACCTTTGATTCGATATAGAGATAAACTAAGTTCGATGACTGATGTGGCTATGCACATTGGAAAGAACTATGCTCAATCAAATCCAATAGAGATCGATGTTTTACGTGAGATATATGAAAACATTGCATCAAATAATCTTTCTGAGGAGTACCGAAAGAAATTTTCTAATGATATTAATAAATTTCATAAAGAAGTCATTGTTTCGTTAAAACAGGCCGCAGAAAATCGAAGATTTGTTGACGTTACCAGATCAAGGACCCTTGCTTATAGTGGAGAGATACCAATGTCATATCTAATGGACTATGTTTTAAGAAGCAAGAAAATAAAGTCTGACCATGTAGACATTGAGCAATGGCCTATTATCACCGATGATAACTTTGAAGCTGCAAATTTTTTGATTGAAGAATCAAAGCAAAAATCAAGGCATTTCTGTGAATTAATAGAAAAAAATAGTGTAGTGACCATAGGAGGTTTCATTGGAAAAACAACCGACGGACTAGAAACGACCTATGAAAGAGGAGGTTCAGATAGATCTGCAGCAGATGTTGCTATATTGCTGAACGAAAAATACAAAACAGAATTAGATTTTGAAAAGGATAATGCTGTACTGAGTGCAGATCCAAAAATAGTAAAGAAAGAATTGGATAGTATCAAATTTCTTTCTTATAATGAAGCAAGGTTAGCCGGTATGTTTGGAATGAAAATACTTGATCCTCTGGCAATCAAGGAAATTGATAATAACAATATGGATATACCTATCGTAATTACAAACTTGAATGACCCTTCCAATACAACAACGATATCAAAAATTTCTGCCGACCAATCAGACAATCTTGTTAAGATTGTTACTGGAAAGAGAAATTGCGCCATAGTAAGGATGGAGACTATAGCAGCCTCACATTTATTGGCATCGCTTGAAAGCTACAAGCAATATCATGATTTTCTCAAGCTATCGCCATATAAGAAAGACGGAACTGAAATCACTAGGATCCTATTCCTCGATGGAGACTATGTTCGGCGAAATGAGCATTATTTCAAGGCTTATTATCCGAAAACGGAGATAGTGTATGACAGAGGTGTTGTTACTCTAATTGGGGATAATATGTGGAAAATGCCTAAAATTGCTTCAACTACGAGCAGCACGGTAGGTGAGCATGGAATTAATATTTTGAATTTGGATGCACAAGAAGAGACTTCACGTATCCTAATTATTGTGGATGATTCCAAGGTGGCTGATGCAATTAGGGCAATACACGATAAGAGAAACAGAATTGATCGGAATGAAATTCAATGAATGATAAAGGTAAGATATGGATGGATGGAAAGTTCGTTGAGTGGAATAATGCAAGAATTCACATTCTCACACACGCAATGCACTACGGGACTGCAGTGTTTGAAGGTATCCGCTGCTATGATACAAAAAATGGCCCAGCTATTTTTCGATTAGAGGATCATGTCAGGAGGCTTGCTAACAGTTGTAAAATGTATCATATGACTTTACAATTTTCAGAGAAAGATCTTGCGGATGCGATAGTTGAAACTATCAGGATTAATAATGCCAGGCATTGCTACATAAGACCAATATGCTATTATGGGTATGGGAAAATGGGAGTCAATCCTTTACCTAACAAAGTATCAGCATCTATTGCTCTGTGGGATTGGGAAGACCACGTAAAAACTGAGGAAAACAAAGGCATGAGAGTTATTGTTTCATCTTGGGCGAGAATAGATTCAAGAAGCCTACCAATGCATGCTAAGGCTACAGCGAATTATGCAAATTCAGCGCTAGCTCGAATAGAGGCGATAAACTCAGGGGTTGACGAAGCAATCATGCTAAATATCAGTGGAATGGTGGTAGAAGGAACCGCCGAGAATATTTTTATTGTAAGAGATAACACTCTCATTACACCTCCCCTTACATCAGGTGCATTGGATGGAATAACCCGATCAACCGTATTATCGATTGCAGAGCACATGGGTATTAGCTTTCAGATTTGCGATATATCACGAGATGAGTTGTATTATGCTGATGAAGTATTCTTAACTGGAACAGCTGCTGAAATTAAATCCATAGGAGAAATTGATAAGATAATCATTGCTAATGGAAAGGTAGGGAAAATTGCTACACAATTAAAAAGCATTTACTATCAAATAGTACATGGAGACATTGAAAAATTCGATAAATGGCTTACATACGTCAATTGATTGAAAAAAGATTTATTTCATCTTCATTTTGTTATTAAATAAATTACCGAATTTCAAGAAAATAGCACGTTCTAGACAAAAATTCTCAGAGTGGAGATTCATTTAAAATCAAAGCGAGAAGTGCGGATCTTAGATCTTTACCATAGGAGGCCTGCTTAAAGTAGATCGCATTAGTTTTACTATCAACATCTTGTGATATTTCGTCTATCCTGGGTAAAGGATGCATGATAGCAATATCAGATTTAAATTGTTTCAGAATGTTACTATCAATTGTATATGCTCCTTTGACCTTTTCATATTCTTGAGGATCAGAAAACCTTTCTTTTTGAATTCTTGTAACGTATAAGATGTCTGCATCCCGAAACACCTTTTCACTCATCTCGACCAATTCTACAATTTTCATCTTATTTTTCAGTCCATAGATAGACTCTTGTCTAATTTGCAGTGTTGGTGGAGAAACCAGAATGATTTCTACATCATAATTTGAAAGTCCGTACAATAAAGAGTAAATGGTTCGTCCGTATTTCAAGTCGCCCAAAATGCAAATTTTTAATCCATCAATTTTCTTTTTTTCTCTGATCATAGTGTATAAATCAAGCATTGCTTGTGTTGGATGTTCTTCACTTCCACTTCCTCCATTAATTATCGGATGATCAGAAATCTCTGCGGCAAATTTACTTGACCCGTCAAGTTGGTGTCGAAGGATTATGATATCTGAATAAAGATCCATTACCCGTACTGTATCTTGCAGACTTTCACCTTTTTCAATTGAAGATGATTTCAGATCAGATATCCCAATAGAACTACCGCCTATCGATGCCATTGCTGCCTCAAAACTCATTCTAGTGCGAGTACTTGGCTCATAAAACAGATATCCCATTATTCTGGCTTTTCCCAATTCATCTTTTTCTTTAGGACTAAGTTTCTTCATCTCGTCGGTTTTTTTAAACAAGTATTCTAGGTCATCCCTTTGAAAATCCTTAATGGAAACAACGTCTCGATTAAAGAATCTATTATTCTTCATTGATTGACACTATCATATTATGATAAAACCCCCTTTACAAAAAGATTCTTATCAAAAGTGCAACTAATTCTATAATTTTCTATATAGCATATATTAGTGACTTTTCAATAAAAATTGCAGTTTGAATAAGAGTGAGCTAACTCTGACCTTTGTTTTAATGACGTCATTCTTATTATCAGTCCAAAACGAGAATGTGATTACGTTTGGTCAACCTAATGATACAACGATTAGCTCTCATTCAAATTTGACTGTCCCGCTAAATAATAGTAGCATATTAGATACTAAATCAACGACTCAATTTCCCAATATGGCTGAACATCAAAACTCCTCCGTCAAGACTGTTACCTATACGCCAAAGTTTGTGTGCGGTAATGTCACTGCTAGTGAAGGTCCTGTAAGACCAGGACACTACGATACTGATATAAGCATCCTTAACAAGCAAGTATACCCAATAAAATTATTTATGAATGTCATACCAAATGATGGTAAATCTTCTAATTCAATCATCAAGGTTCTTGAAGCTGAAAGCGCCATCGGGATCACATGTAGAGATATTCTTCCATTAGTTACTGACAGTAAGAACTTAACAGAGGGATTTGTGTTGCTGACCTTACCTATCAGTGGCAATATGATTAATGCATTCCCTGATCCTAACAATCCAGAGGCATCAATATTAAGATCCATTGATGAATTACAAGCAAATTTGGTTGATGTACAAGTTTTCTATACCGCAAATGCGCTTCCTCAACTTCCTAATGAAGTGATATTTAACAAAATTGAATTTAGAATATTAAGTGATCCCAGTGGAAAAATACCTCAAGCATTTTTGAGCAAGCTGTTAGAAGTCACTCTAACCTCTGATGCTGATCAGGTTTACGACCAAGTGCAACGGGTTAAGTCTCTATTAGAGGATAGATTCAGCCTGTCGGTTTCTGAAACGAACGCTATTAATATTCAAATTGAGAAATCTGAAATAGATAGCCTTTTTACCAAAGATGATCATGCAATATCTTCATCACGTCTAAATCCTAACATATACTTTAGGTGAAATTAAGAGTAAAAAGTATCACACCTTTAATGCCCTACTAATCATTATCAGTTCCGGTCCAGTTGTCAAACTACCTACTATCACTGAGCTGAAGTTGGCTATTATTCCTGATGACAAAAAAGGCGATCCTCCATTGACTGTAGCAGGTTCTGCCTCAATTTGGAGTATTTCAGATATTCTGCTAATTTCGGCATCATTAGCGTTTGGATGAACAATAGCCCCAGCGTTTGTGGCCACAACCATTGAGCCAACTTGGACGAAACCTCCAATTGACATTCTTTGAATTGGCACACCAAGAGTATCCTTAATATCTTGATCGACCGCCTCGCCAAACAGGTCCGAAACTATTGCTCCCTTATCATTAGCAGATATTAAGTTACCAATCGCAGTAAATTTGCTCTTTAATCGTTCTACATTTAATCCTGTCTGCTTAAGTATTTGTATCTCTTCATCTGAAACCGTTGATGGTAACAATATTCCATTGTTATTCATAACTGTCATTGGTCCCATCAACCTGGTCCCTGCTATTGAAACATAAATTATTTCTTCAACATCCAAGTACTCTTTCAGTTTTTTAGTCTTTGTCTCCGCAAACCCAAACGGTAGCAAAAGCGTTTTATCGTTGCACCGTGTAAATAAACCTACGTTTGGACTCCTATAGACATCATATTTGTGGATCACCAAATATTTGAACTCTCCATCATGTGCACATCATATGGCAATATTTCTCTTATGATCGACTGAGATAAGAAATTATCTACTAAAGCTTAATTAATGACCCTGTAATTTCTGGACATAATATAACGCTTGATTCTTTCTATTTGTCAAAAAAATTTCAAATTCGCCAAAAATAAAAAAAGACGGACCTTTGGTTATCCGGACATGCAAGAGCTAAAGCCACATTCGATGCACATATTGCAACCTTCAGTAATAATTAGCCTTGCATTACAGGATGGGCATGCTTCATACTCTATATACTCATTCGGCGTTGTCGTCACGTTCATTTTCAGCTTCGCTTGAGAAATATTTACTGGGTTATCTGTCGTTTCAATTTCTTCAGTATCTCTAAAGACTTTTTCAACCTGTGACATAACATAGTCTTGTTTAATGTTACTATGAATGTGATCAACTACGCTGGCACTTGGTTTCACTATGAATTTTCTCTCCTTATCATTCCCGGTGATATGTAATACCTGTTCATGTCTGGATCCGTCCCTATACACCGTCACTCCCTTTAATCCCAATTCATGTGATAAAAGATAGGCGGCCTTTATGTCTTCGACCGTAACGTCTGATGGCATGTTTATAGTCTTGGCTATTGCATTGCTAATCCATTTCTGCCACACGGCCTGAGCCATTAGATGATCAGTCCAATGTACGTCAATAGCAGTGACAAATATCTTTTGTAGCCATTCTGGAATTTCAGGCAGCCCTCTTACGGAGCCGTAATTGTTGGCGATCTTAGTCAGGATTTCATCATTGTATAGACCATTTTCCTTCAGAATGTTTTCAAATATCTTATTGGTATAAAAGAACCTTCCCACAGTAACTCGCTTTTCAAAAACAAGTGCAAAAACTGGCTCAACACCATTCGAACAGTCGGCTATCATCGATAGGGTTCCTGTCGGGGCAATTGTAGTAGTCCATGAATTTCTAATTCCGTACTTTTTTATCTTCTCGACCAATGAATCCCAATCATATGAGTGATATCGCTTTGGAATTTCATAATATCCTGCCACTGGTATCATTTTTCCTTCGACATAATCAGTCTGGTTGAACAATGGAAACGGCCCTCTGCCCTTGGCTAATGCAACACTTTCTTCCATAGTATAGTACGAAAGTGCCTCTGCTACTCTGTTCATAAAGTCATAACCTTCCTTTGAATTGTATGGTATTTCTAAGGTGAACAATAGATCAGCAATCCCCATTATTCCTAGGCCAATTCTTCTTGTTAATTTTGTATTAAGATCAATCTCTTCCACTGGATACTTATTCATGTCTATGACGTTGTCTAGGAACCTGGTAGAAAGACGAATTGCTTGTTCATATCGTTGCCAATCAAATTCATATTTTCCATCAATAGTCCTTTTGACAAAATTGGCTAAATTAATGGAACCTAAATTGCATGACTCATATGGATAGAGTGATTGCTCTCCACAAGGGTTTGTTGCTCTAAGTGGTCCTTCTTTTACATTAATGCAGGGGTTGTATTTGTTGATATTATCGAAGAATATAACACCTGGTTCGGCACTCTTCCAGGCACTAAAAGTTATCAGATCTAATAGCTGGTGTGAATCAATTTGCTTAACTGGTTCTTGGGTTGTTGGATTTTTAAGCGTGTATTTGTGATTATTTTCGTTAATTATTGATTCCCAGAAATCGCTCCAAATTCCAACACTTACATTAAAGTTTTCGAAGACACCTGGTTTCGTTTTAGCGGTTACGAATTTTTCTATATCAGGATGCCATGATTCCATTATTCCCATATTTGCACCCCTTCTTTTTCCCCCTTGTTTTACCACATCCGTTACTGTATCTATAATTCTCATGAACGAGATCGGTCCCGAAGCTACGCCGGAAGTTGATGCCACAATATCGCCTTCGGGACGTAGATCGGAGTAATTAATACCAACTCCGCCACCGGACTTGAATATCATTGCTGCATCCGTCGAAGTTTTCATTATCTCTGACATATCATCTTTCATATCCAATACGAAGCAAGCTGAAAGCTGGCCAAGTTTTGCACCGGCATTCATTAGTGTAGGTGTATTTGGAAGAAAGTCCATTGATACCATCAAGTTATAATATTCGATAATCCGATCAGAATATTTCGACAATTGTCCCTCTGCAATAAGGCGCAAAAGATCTTTAAAGCTAATTTTTATATGTCCACTTTTTGCCAAGTGAATGTAGTGTCTAATCATTGATTCAAAGTGATATTTGTTAAGATAGTGATTTCCAATCTTTAGTTTCAAGTCAAAATCATCTAATTTCTTGTAATATTCTTCAGCTTCAGTGATATTTTGAACCACTACATCGCTAGAATATACTTCAGAGTCATGGAGCATATCAGGGATTGTTACAAGAATTGCGACTCTTTCAAAAAGTGATCTGGGATCCTCAACAATTTCATTATTGCTGTCTCTTAACAAATAGCGAGAAGCTAGGACTCTGAGTGAATTGACGTCTAAAGCCTTATCCACTTCATCCAGATCTTTCTTGTTAAGAATTTTCTTCTTTTCGTCTCTAACCTTGCGTCTTTCATGTCTGTACAAGATGTAGGCTTTTGCAGTCTCTGAAAGACCCTCTTCAATCAAGATAGATTCTACCATATCCTGGACATCTTCAACGCTAGGAACTCTATTAGTATCTAAAATAGAAAATTGTTGGTCCATTTTTTGGACAACTTTTTCGGATAATTTTTCAGCAAGCTTGTAGTCAGCCTTGCCTGCTGCCATTAATGCTTTGTAAATGGCGTTAGAAATCTTTGAATTATTAAAATCGACTAGCCCTTTATCCCTCTTCCTAATTTGCGCGATTGGTTTCTTGTTCGAGTTTGAAGAATTATTAATTTCGGTAATTTCCTTTGCCATAACGCATTATACAGCTAGACTCTAGCTTAAAAATATTATTTTACTAAATAATTCGACAAGATGCACTCAAGGTTTAAATTATTTGATCTGGCATGATTATATTGTAAATTAACTGTTCCATTACCTTAAGCAACCTTGAAAGAATCAACATCCTATGGTTCCGACTTTTTCGTGCATAGGTGATTACATCCAAAGTGCATTCATGCTGGTCTATTAATTAGTTAATTTACACAATTTGGGAACAGTGACAGCTTAGGAGCAGTGTTCTTGCCAGCTATTTTCTCGAGCATTTTTCTAGTCCTGCTAATTCGTAAAAAATAAAGCTAATGTCTGGTTCTTTAATGAAATTGTAACGTCCATACACAATGTGGACGTCAAGCTTTGGATTCAGAAGATTACCTATCTACAGCTGTGCAAAATTAGTGGAGCCGCACCTTCGACATACTTCAGATGATACCGGCGTCCTTGTTCCGCAGGAGCTACATATTTTATTACTGAAGACTAGTCTAAAGAAATTCAGATCAAATGATTTGTCAATGCAATCTTTCATCTCAGTATCGGTAAGATCACCAATGTCTACATTAAGTGAAACTCCCCCACTTAGTAATTTATCGATCAAGTTACTTGATTCTATTATGGGACCAGTATTCGAAAGTAGATCTCTCCCATTTATGAGAAGCCCTTGTGAGTATGACTTTATCATCGCATCATCATCAGATTGATTATACAAGTTCCCATATTTTTCTGAGTCAAGAGAAGCCAATCGTGTACTACTATCATCCGTAATCATAGCGATTCGTATAGACTCATCTCCAGCTAGCTTTCCTTGGTCTGAAGCTACTTCAACTGCTGTAAGCAGGACCTTCTTGATAATCGCCTCTCCATCGGATTCATGTCCCAATATATTGTATACCGACTCTCTTATTCCTGTCAAATTAATTACAAGGTTCATCTTGCTCAGTTGCATCATTTGTGTAACATTGGCTGTTATTGGAAGCATTTCTCGTCGTATCATCTCCAGAATAGAGTTCTTTCTTGCCAGCAAGGCAGAGATAGCCGGTTTAATCATCAATGCCAATCTAGCTCTGAAATAAGTTTCGTCCTTATTGGATTGATAAGCTAGTCGTGGTAGGTTAATAGCTAAAGAGTGTAGGCTTACAACTGAACTTGATTTTTCGTCAGATACAGTTTTTACAACTCCTAGATGACTTCTATAGTTCTTTGATACTGACAGAATACCTCCATGTTTGACGATATCTCCAATCAAATCTGCGTTTGTACTTAGCGATTCCTTATCATTACCAACTAAGGCTATTGCAATAGTGGGTAAAGGCGTATACTCCAAATATTTCAGATAAGCTGCCAACACGGGTCTAGTAATTGATTTACATTGAGCTGAAATAGGGAATGTAAAAACTGGAAAACCAGATAAAGAATACGATCTGGATATTGATGATGATACAAATGCCCTGGAAAAAGCCGATTCTATTTCTTCATCACTTGCTTGGATTTTATTTGAAATGGTAGAAACAAAGCTATCAAGTATTATCTCCCTAGAAGTTTCCCTGCTTAAGACCGAAATCAACACAGGCAAAACTGCAGTTATGTCATCTAGAGTCTGAATAGGTTTCACCCTTGAAACATTCAAGTATTTTCCTTTGAAGTTTAAGCCATTTTCAATGATATTCTTTGTATCAATGAATACTGTGTCCGGCATAAGGTTCCAAAGTCCAGTGTTCGAAATGTTTAGTTCACCAGCAAGATGCATATCAGTTATGTCTTTGGGTAACATGTTAAACAACAAGTTTTCGGAAAAAACCGCAAGAGAAGTTTCCGACAAAATACCCTCTACACCATTCTTGCTTAATAAGGGGTTGTTAAACATATCAGAGATATCAGATCCCGGAATACCCAGCCTGGCTAATTTCGATCTAAATTCCTCGTAGCCATGCTCTATCAAGATTGAATTCACGGTCTCTCTAATAAGAGAGGATGTAAGGTACACAGTTTGGAATTTGTAAACCTTGTTTTCCACCTCTTCAGTAATCTTGTGTGCCTGCTCAAGAGGCATATTTGCCTCCCTAACTAACGATTGAGTTATCCTATTTGAATTAAATTCTTCTATTGAATGTCTAGAAGTTCGTACATACATTTTTCCGCTTTCGATAATGGATCTCTCTTCAATTTGTCTTGCTAGACTCAGAACTAATTTCCCGAGGTTGGTAATAGTATACCTTCTTTCTGCTTTATTTAATGCTACAAGAGATTGCCTCAAAAGCTTCCTTAAATGGTAAGCAAATTTACCCGACTCTTTTTTAGATTTAAAACCAGCCAACGATTTCAATTCTGAATAAGTTAATGGACCTTTGGAATTTAGAATGCGAAGTATATCTATTCTATTCGGACTAGCCATTACGGAGAAAATCATCCTAACTCTTTTTGCCGCTTGTAAAATCCCAGTAGGTTTGGATTCTGATTGTGTTATTAGATCATGGCTAGCCTCTATCTCCATCTCACCCGATATTATCTTGAGATAATTTAAAATTGGGTCGTAAATAGTTATTGACTAACAGTACAAAACAATTTACCTATGAGGCATCGGAAAAGTAAAATCTAAATCATTACTTCGTTTTCCTCTAATAAGGAATCATATTCATTTTTGTTTTTGATAACATTGATAGTCGCGGGTATGTCTGGTAGCTTTTGTCTTGTCTCTTCCTCAACATTCTGTTCCACTTCACTCAGAATTTTCAGTGCTTCTTCATCTACATGCATGGGTATTTTTACTTCTGGATTGACATTGTAATTTAGAATTTCTGATGATGCGTTTGTAACATCATTAAGTACTTCGTGTGCCGTGGGTATTACCATTGAAATATCTTTCTCGATATCTTTTATCAAATCTATCGTTGGATTTATTGTATCCATTATGACAGTAAACTCACCTATTATGGTTGAACGCAGAGCTACGACCTCAAGGGACATTATCATGTTTCTTGTCGTATGCTGAACTCTATGTATATTCACAAGTTCACTTGCCAGTGCCTTGGCTCGTATATTGTTACCCTCTTTGATGTTTTCTACAATTTGTTTTCTAAAGTGAGTATTCATTACATCAAATTTCTTTGAGAGCTTGTTCAACTTTGTAATCTGAATACTAATAACCTGAGCAGCATTAGAGAGGTCGTTTTGAAGCTGAGTGTGATGCTGCATTAAGAAAATATTATTTTGCATGAATGTAAGAATAATTGTCAGTCTCTGTCAACAAAAGAGTAACATAAAGCTAATCTAACTAAATTCTAGTATATGGACAAATCTAGCCTTTACACAAATAAGAGGAGGAGAAAAATTCGTACTACGTACTACTTTAAAAAAGAAAAATTCTAGTTTCCTTGTTTTTCCAAAGTAAGTCCATGTTTGGCATCATACCCCACAACATTCACAGTAGATCCAATAGGGAGATCCGCTGGCATTTTGATTCCCGGTAGAAATCCCGATGCGGAAAAAGGAGCGTCTCGCAGCTTGAACACTACCCAAGCATAGGAGCTTATGTCCTCGAAACCTTCAGGGGCCACCGCCTGAATTGTATGAGTCACGACTGTACCAATCCCAGGAAATTCAATAAATTCGAAATCGCTTTTGGAACATCCACTACAATAATACATTGTCTCAAGCATTACTTTTCCACAATTTTTGCACTTGTTTGCTAGTATCATTCCATTTTTTGCTGATTGGATAAATCTTTCATGAGTACTAGAATTTTTTTCCACCAAAATACACCAAGATTATACTTTTTGAAAGACATGAACTGCTGCGCTTGCTCCGGTGGCACCAAAGTTATGCGTCAGGGCTATTTCGGCATCCTTTACGGATCTCTCTCCAGCTTTACCTGTAAATTGTTCGTAAACTTCCACGACTTGTCCTATGCCAGTAGCTCCAATAGGATGACCTTTGGATTTTAGTCCTCCTGACGGATTAATTGGTATTTCCCCTGTTCTTTTAGTAATTCCTTCTCTCGCGGCTACACCGCCCGTCCCCTTCTTGAAGAATCCCAAGTCTTCAATGTCAATTATCTCTGCAATTGTAAAGCAATCATGAACTTCAGCGAAGTCAATATCCTTGGGAGTCACTCCTGCCATCTTGTATGCTTGATTTGCTGCAATAATTGTACTTGGGATGGTTGTGATATCTTCTCGTGATTGGACAGCCGCAGGAGACCCACCTCTTCCCGAACCAATAACTCTTACATAATCGTTACCAATCTTTTTGGCAAATTCCTCAGTACATAAAATTACTGCCGATGCACCATCAGAAAATGGACAACAATCATAGACCTTTAATGGAGATGCTACAACAGGGGAGTTTAGCACATCATCTACTGTTATACTTTTCCTGATGTGTGCTTTTGGATTTAACAACCCATTTTCATGATTCTTGATTGCAACATATGCCAAGTCCTCCTCAGTTGCTTTGTATTTATTTAGATAAGCTCTGGCGATAGAGGCAAACAGTCCTGGAAATGAAGCTCCATTGCCACCCTCATAAAAGAAGTCTGAACAATACGAAAATAGTGTGGTACTCAAAGTAGTTCCAGTATGTGTTACCTTTTCTACACCAACGCCCAACACACAATCATAAAAACCAGCAGCAACGTTTGCATAAGCCTCTCTAAACATCACCGAACCTGAGCCGCAAGCAGACTCAATTGTTAATCCGGGGACATGAGGAATCCCAAGGTTGCTCATAAGTACTGGTGCCATATGTACTTGTTTGTCAGCAACGCCGAATACGTTTGAGATATAACCTGCTTGAATATCCTTTGGCGTAATTCCAGCCGAGTCAATAGCACCTTTTGCCGCATCGAGTCCCAGCTCAATGATACTTTGGCTTAGTTTACCATATTTTGTACTTCCAGCTCCGAGAACGCATACATTATTTACCATTTATATGAAAAATATTACTTTGAGAATATAAAAATGTTCGAGAATGTCTTGCATCATAACCAGTTCTCGAATATGAGTGGAGATAGAATGCTTTCAACCAACACCTTGCTACTGTTTACCGACCCAAAATCTAAATTATTATTCTCTTTAAGATATTTTAGTTGTCAGAAGATAATGTTATGGGCGTCCAAGGTTATCAACTTGTAATTTGTGAAAAACCACTGGCTGCCAAGAGGATATCCCAGGTATTGGGATCTAAAAATATTATAGAGAAAAAACATTCTCATGGTATAGTTGTTTTTGAGATTACTTCTGATAAGAATCAGCGATATATAGTATGTTCCGCACTAGGTCATATGTATAGTTTAATTCCATTGGAGAAAAATCGAAAAAAATATCCAATATATGAAACGGTATGGTCTCCAAGACAATCGACTATTGTGAACGAAAATAAGAGAATCATGGAGACTTTGAAAGTCATATCAAGGATTTCTGAAGGTGCTTCTGGATTCATACATGCATGTGACTACGACCTTGAAGGCGAGTTAATTGGCTATAACATACTTGAACATGCTTGTAAACACAAGTATGAACAGTCACAGAGGGCAAAATTTTCTTCGCTTACTGATTCAGAAATAAATCAATCATTTAGTAATTTACAACGAACCGATATTAGAGTAGCTGAAGCAGGAAAGGCCAGACATCTTGTAGATTTTATTTTTGGGATTAATCTATCAAGGGCATTGGTTAGTTGTTTGACTGTTGCCAATCAAGATAACAGATATCACAATTTAAGCATTGGAAGAGTTCAGGGCCCTACTTTAGGATTTATGGTGGATAAAGAAATAAAGATTAGGAAACATATTCCAGATCCGGTATGGCATGTTAGTGGAAAATTTCAGAAAGATAACTCTTCTTTCCAGGCAAATCTGAGAAATGCAGTACATAAACTTTCGGAAATTCAAGAAATATTAGCTGCATGTAAAAATCAAAAAGGCACTATCAAGAAAATTATAAACCAGAACAAGAAGGTTAATCCCCCTACACCATTCAATCTAAGTGATCTGCAAAAAGAGGCCTTTAGAATATTAAAACTGTCTCCGTCCATGACCCTTTCAGTAGCTGAGTCTCTCTACCTGGCGGCACTAATTTCATATCCACGCACATCTAGTAAAAGACTTCCGCCTTCCATAGGATATAAAAAAATTCTAGATTTATTAAGCACAAATTATCCCACAGTGGATAAAAGAACAATACGAGAATTGTTGACTCAAAAACATTTGGTGCCCTATCAAGGTATTGAAGAAGATCCGGCTCATCCAGCTATTTATCCTACAGGTACAAAACACAAAAAACTAAGTAGCCTCCAGAATAAAATTCTAGGCTTGATAATTAAGAGATTTTTGGCCACGTTCGGAGATAGTGCTGCGACCAATTTTACCGAAGTTACTATTGATGTGAATAGACATGATTTTATTGCGAACGGAAATACAATTTTGAATTACGGTTGGATTCCTATTTATGAACCATTTTTTAGTATCAAAGAAACGAGTTTGCCCCACTTTGTCAAGGGTGATTCCGTAGAAGTAAATGAAGTTACTGCAGTAGAGGATTTTATCAAACCACTTGCAAGATATAATCAGGCAAGTCTATTAAATAAAATGGAAATTGAAGGGATTGGAACAAAATCTACCAGGGCTGAAACAATCAATTTATTAATAAAACGCAAGTATATTGTTCAAGACAATATTGGATTAGAACCTACTGAATTAGGCTTTACAATTATTGATACAATGAAAAAATTTATTCCAGATATTGTTACTACAAAATTATCTACCTTCTTGGAGTCCAGCATTAAAAGAGTAGAAGGAGGAGAGCTTGATATTATTAACCTTCAGAGATATCTAGAAAAATCCTTAATCTATCCTCTAAAAAAGATTAAAATAAATGAACTAGCGATTGGCAATGAGATAAAAAATGGACTTGCTACTTCAGAAGACAAATGGTCATTAGGTAAATGTCCAAAATGTCACATAGGAGAAATGGTCTTGATTAAAAGCAATAAGACCCATAAACGATTTCTGGCCTGCTCTAAATTTAGAGTAACTGGATGTAATGCAATTACTCTAGTTCCTCAATTTGGCTTGATAAAAAAAAGTAATGGAATTTGTACTTGTGGATGGCCAATCTTAAATGTAATGTTCAAAAGAAAACGGACATGGAAAATTTGTGTGAATAGAAGTTGCCGAGAAAATCGATCATATAAAATGGAAAGTCATCGCAATTTAGATCCAAATACATCAATATAATTTCGGTATACATCAGTTCGTCTATTCGTCAAAAGTGGAAGTGTTCTTCTTGTGGTATCTATTTTTGAGCAATCAATATCGATAAATTCAATTCCTTCTCGATTTTCCATATCTACTATGGTAGCACCGAATGGATCGACCGCCATACTATGTCCACAATAAATATTACCAACTTGATTAGGTGCAAGCACATAAACACCGTTTTCTATTGCTCTTGCTTTAACCATAATTTCCCAGTGTTCTCTCTTCATAAATCCAGCTACCCAAGCTGAGGGTGATACTAGTATATTAGCCCCATTGACGGTTAGAATTCTGGAAATCTCTGGAAATCGCATGTCGTAACAGATGAGCAATCCCAGTTTTCCAACGGATGTTTTACTCGGTTTTTCAATAATACTTCCTGCTAGTAACTTTTTAGATTCTTTGAATCCTAACGCATCATAAAGATGGACTTTTCTATAAATGGTTTGTAGTTTTCCAAGCTCATTAATTATTACACCTGTATCAAAAACCTTATGATTCTTGTCATTGGTATTAATAATTTCATACAACGTTGCGATTACAGTTATTCTGTTTTGTTTAGCCGAATTTGACAATGTTGACACAAAATTACCAGTGATTTTCTCGGCAATTTTGTGCAATAATTTTGACTTTTGTTCAGGTGGAGAATATGCCATCTGAAATTCTGGAAAGCAGATTAATCGAGCCTTTTTCTTGGATGCTTCATTTATTAATTTCAGTGAGTGAGCCAGATTAAGTTCCTTGTCTACAGAAGATTTCATTTGAACTATAGCAGCTTTGAATTTTTTTTTCATCGAGGTCACCTTATTTTAAATTAAAATTATTGATCGAAAGGTTAGTGAACAAAATGATCAATCCTTTTCGGCGGAATATGCATGTTTCTTGTGCGAATATCCCCTTTCTTCCAAGAATCCCCAATTTTTACCACATATAACACAGGTAATCCGGTTTTCAATTTTGATTAATTCCAACTCATAGTGGCTACAACGAATTTGGTACTCCTTCTTCATGGAATCCATTTCTCTCAAAGTGTCTATGTGTCTAACAGAATTTTCCGTCATATACTAGGAATACTTGATTTGATTACTTTTATCTTTCTTTTGATTTTCACGTCTAAACTAATTTTGTCTAACCTTTTAAGATAATAAAGCCAATTGCCTCTAGAACCGAGAAAGTTTGATAAATATGGTTGGGGAAAAATACCATATGAAGAAATGTCCCATTTGCGGCTGTACACAACATAGGCTATTTGGCTGTGGTAGTCATTGGCTAAGACACAAAAGATCAAGCAGTGGATCCTGTGTAGAGAAATAATTTTGAACTATTTTATTTCATATAACGCTATTGATAGTTTTAATGCCATAGTATCATCTGTTTTTTCGGCTAGTGGCAGAATGTATTTTTGAGTCTCTTCCTTATAACGCAACGCCTTTTCCTTTTTTCTGTCATTTTTCAAGAAACGGACATTGTCCAAACGGTCAGCTAGTTTAATGAATCTAGGCATCTTTGGACCTTTTGAAATATTTTCGAAATAGTTGACAAGTAATTTTTCTCTGTTATCTTCATTGGTTTTTGGTTCGGTTAAGATCCTAATTGTATCATAAATGCTATCACCAAAATTTGATCTCAAATCCTCAACAACCGCACTATCCTCCTTGCTTTTTTCAATGGCGTCGTGTAGAATTGCTGCACAGATTGTATCTACGTCATGAACCTTTAATTCGTCAGATAATATCAGTGCTACCTTCATGGCATGGTTGATGTATGGCTCATGGCTTTCATTTCTAAATATACCCGAATAAGCACTAGCTGCAAAACCAAAGGCCTTGGTAATCTTGACAACATCGTTAAGATTATCCCCGAATGGTTGAATTAACCTGGAAAAAGCTATCTTTGTAAAATTATTTAAATTCCATTGCATTTGACTCAACCAGTTAACCAATCAATTATTTTTAAATAGTTTCTAAAGTATGCTAAATTTGAATCTACTACTCCATTCTTATTCTTACTGGATTCTGTACAAATATGGAATATGAGCAAGACTGAAACGAATGAACTTGAGTGGTATTTCAGGGACCTTTTATTCAGAAATCATAACAAAGGGATATTACAATTAGAAATAGAAAGTATCCCATCTAAAATGGTTGAAACTTATTTTAGATATAGAAATGAAGAATTTGGTCATATTTCTTCGATATTAGAAATAGTACTGGAAAATCTAGTATCGTCAAAACTCATAGAACGTCTAGATAATTTAGTAAGTATTAGGGATGGAATTTCTCGCTTACAATGTAGTAAATGCTATTACATCTGTTATCTTGGAAATCTAGAAGTAAAATCTTGTTTGAGATGTCAAAGTAACGAATTGGTTGTCTTCCCAAAAAAACGCTTACCCTGAGTAGCTTGCTACCTTAGAAAATGGATAAACAGAAAGATGAACCTGACTTTGGCTCGAAGGCATTATTGAAACTCATATATAGAACTTTGGGAAACATTCCTAGTTGAAAAAATGTCTGCTTTAACCATAAGGAAGTTTTATGAAGAAATACTTCAGTTCGTAGGAAAGAAAGTTTTGATAGAGACATCTTATGACAAGAATTATAGCGGAACCTTAAGCGCTATCGACGAAAGATTAGATACAGTTCTAGAAAATTTAGAAGGTCAAGGAATACTGAGAATTATTATAAATGGAACTTTTGTGAAAGAGATAAAGCTTCTGGAGAAGCCTTTTGATCTTAAGGGTCTTGCAGATCGTCTATCAAGAGTATTTCCAGGACTAGTAAAAATCAGAGATGACGTCAAGGCGATAATTGTGATGGATAAAATTAAGGTAACCGAACATGGCATAGAAGAAGGTTCCGGACTGGCAGCTGATAGGGTAAAGTCAATCTATGATGAATTCGTGAGGGAGTTCAAGAAGTAGATTTGTTATTTGAGGTCAGGTATTCTGACCTAGCAGGAAGGATAGGAAAAATTAAAACCCCTAGTGGGACTTTTGAAACTCCTGCCTTTATACCTGTTATCCATCCTGTTTCACAATCTGTAGATATAGATTTTTTAAAGAAATTAGGTTTTGAGGCCGTTATTACAAATGCGTATATCACGTTAAAGAAATATGGTAATCTTGCACGAGAAAAGGGTATTCATGAAATAATAAATTTTGATGGCCCAATAATGACAGATTCAGGTGGCTACCAAGTGCTGGAATATGGTTCTATTGAGCCAGAGCCTTCGTATATTGCTCAATTTGAAAACGATATTAAAAGTGATATCTGTGTACCTCTTGACAAGCCAACTGGATATGGACTGAGGTATGATGTAGCAGAAAAGTATGTTAACGAGACTATAAAAAATTCCCAAGAAACTTTGAATCTTATCAAGAGTAACAATGAAAGAAACTCTGTTTGGGTAGGTCCGGTGCAGGGAGCAGAACATCTAGATTTGGTAAAAAGATCAGCTGGACAACTTGATGAAATGGGTTATGAGATGTTGGCTCTTGGAAGTCCAGTGCAATTGCTAGAATCATACGAATTTGCGATTTTGGCGGAAATGATAGCAGCTCTTAAATCAAAGGTTATGTCGAAGCCTATTCATCTCTTCGGAGCAGGACATCCTTTAACGATACCATTAGCAGTAGCATTAGGATGTGATACTTTTGATTCTGCTTCCTACGTACTATATGCAAGAGATAACAGATACATGCATGCAAACGGTACTTCAAGATTGGATAAACTGTCATATCTTTCATGTCAATGCCCAATTTGCATCAATATGACAGTTAAGGAATTTGTTGAACTAGAATATGAAGAAAGAATTGACAAATTAGCCAAACATAATCTTTATGTATTGAGGGGAGAGGTCTTGTCTGTAAAACAGGCTATCATGGAAGGAAGACTGTGGGAATATGTCGGGCAAAAGGCACGTGCTCATCCCAAATTAATGGAGGCCTTTAAACTATTTCTCAATTACAAGTATTTAGAAGATGGTACTCCGGTGTTCAAGAAAAAAGCGATATTTTTTATAGAAACAATCGATCAATATCGACCAGAGGCATCTAGAATAAGAAAGGTCTTTGATTCATTTAGGACAAATAAGAAAAAAATAATTCTATTTCCGGACACACAGGTTTCCCCATTTTATGCTTCTCATGAGTATCATAAACTGTCCAGTAAATTTTCAGACTATCAGATTTGTGCTTATAATCCGTTTATTGGTATCATCCCGGCTGAAATTTCGGATATCTATCCAGCTGCTCATAACCTTATTTCAAAGAAAAAATTAAACATTCATAGTGTGAAAGACTATCCTACTTTTGTTAGCTCTTTTGAAAAATTTCTTTCACATAGTTATTTTGATGATGTCATAGTAGTTGCTGATGAATTCATGCAGGGAATAGTTCATCAAACTAATTTAGAATTTAAGAATCTAAGGATTATTGAATATAACGATGACGTAATTGAACAGATTTAATCATCAAATTCCTCTAGACCACCACTTAATTTTCATTTAGTTTTTGCTTAAATATGAGAAATAAATATGATAATTAATAAAATTGGGAATTGACTATGAGTTCATTTATGGTTTTAGTGAGGAATTACTAAATCTAGATAGTTCCCTTCGTTGGATTGGTATTTCAAACAAGTATGGCGTCTTAATCAATGTAGAACAGCGAGAGGGGTTAAAACCATTAATGTCAGAAGAGGAGAGCGAGGAATATGCGGCTGCTGCCGTGTCAAGGTACAGGACAAGGGTTAAATTTCAATCTAAAATTGGAAAACTAAATTATGCTGTTGGAAGATACGAAAATGTAACTAGGATTACTGTTCCCATAAGTAACGACTATTTTCTCCTGCTAACAATTGATAAGGAGAAAAACTATGATGACCTTATCAATAAGATGATAATTCCATTTATTGCCAAGAACAGGAACAAATTTCATTTTGAGGATACAAATGATTGATTCTATCTAGTTCTCGTTATTCTCAACACTTTAAAAATTAGGGTTTAATGTCATCCACAAATCTCTTGTAAATTGACAGGGCTTCATCCTCGTTCTTTGCTCCAACGATTGTAGCCGCACCACTTGTCATGAAGCTTATTAAAAGATTGTCAGAACTACTGCTCATGATAGTTAATCCTAGTTCTCCTTTTGTCTTAATCGCGTATCCCATTCGTTCCGCGTTCTTTTCAATACCTAAAAGGTTTAGTGATGATGAGATATGCGCAGGTGTAACAGTGTACGTTCTTTTTCCACGGTTACGACCGCATAACTCTTCAATTATCAATTGCTTTGTTTCCAGTTCATCTCTGTCAATTCTTTTTATTCCGCACGAAGGACACTCTTCTTGTCTAAATACCGTAATCTTTTCTAATGACAGATCGTTTAAGTCTACATACATGAGCTTATTTTCTAGTGTTGGTTTCTCACCCAGAATTATCTTGACTACCTCTGAAACTTGAATACCACCGACCAGATACAAAATAGATGGATGAACCCCTTCAGTACTACATGTTGGCATATCATCTTCCGCTAGGGCAGGAAAGATGCATCTAAGACATGCGGTTTTATTTGGAATTATGGTACATACTGAACCCAACATGCCCAAAGCCCCAGCGTAGATGAGAGGTATATTCAATTTAATGCATGCATCATTTAGCGCATATCTAGCATCTATGCTATCCAATGCATCCACGACGATATCATATCCACTAATTATGCTTTCGGCAGTATACTTGGTAATTGAATTAGGAAGAGCTTCGATCTCGACACTCGAATTGATTTTTTCAAGTCTTTCTTTTGCTGCCTCAACTTTTACTTTACCCAGATCATTTTCTGTGTAAAGATGCTGTCTATGCAGGTTCGAAATCTCTATGATATCTCTGTCTACTATCTTTAATTTTCCAACACCCATTGCAGTCAGTTGTGTAGCGACAGGATTGCCGATGCCTCCAACTCCAACAACGCATACTTTTGCCTTTCTAAGTTTTTCCAATCCTATGAATCCTATTTCTTCTAGCATTATCTGTCTAGAGTATCTTTGTAAGTCCTCGTTCTTTAATTCAGAACCTCCTGCTACTGCTGGAAGAATATAAATGGAATCACCACTATTAAGTTTGGTTGCCATGCCATCATTACTAAACCGCATATTTTTTCCGTTGATGTAAACGTTAATTAAAGATCGTGGTTTTCCGTTCAAATCCAAAACTTTACGTTTAAAATCTTCTCCTAGTTGTTCTGTTATTTTAGTAAATGCATCTTGTAAATCTGTGGCGTCTAAAGTAATCTTCTTTTCTCCAGTACCCTTCGTAAGAACAGATGGAATTATAAATTCAATATTTGTCATTTTGTATTCATTATCTCCTATGTTATCATTGCTGACACAGTTTGGATATCTGGCTTGACTACATCAAGTTTGGGCAATGCACTCATAATTGCTTCTGTGGATTTCAATCCATTACCAGTAACATAACATACTACTTTTTCATCTCGTTCTATAAATCCATCATCAACTAGTTTCTTCAATACAGCAACAGACACACCACCTGCAGGTTCCGTAAAAATACCTTCAGTTTTAGCTAGTGTCAAGATTCCTTCCACAATTTCGTTATCGCTAGCTTCTTCAGCAATACCACCGTATTGTTTCAATCTTCTCAACACATAAACGCCGTCACCAGGATCCCCAATTGCTAAACTTTTTGCTATAGTATCTGGTCTTTCTACAGGAACAATTTCACCAGTTTTATTCTTAAAAGCATCAACTATGGGGGCACAGCCATGTGGTTGTGCAGCTGTAACTTTTAGATTTGAAATGTCATCAACAAGTCCTAGTTCATGTAACTCCTCAAATCCTTTACAAATCGCATTTAGCATAGCGCCACTACCTACTGGTATGATTAGATGATCTGGAACTTGCCAGTTAAGTTGTTCGGCTACTTCAAATGCTAAAGTCTTAGAACCTTCCACGTAGTATGGTCTCATATTAATATTAACAATACCTATACCCTTTGAATCGCCTATTATTGACGCCACTCTATTGGCATCGTCATATGTTCCTTCAACTGCGACAAATTTAGCACCGTAAGATAATGCCTGTGCAATCTTTACTTTTTCGATATCCGATGGTGCAAAAATATAACATGGCAAATGTGCTTTAGCAGCGTGCGCAGCTGTTGCCGAAGCTAAGTTTCCAGTTGATGCACATCCTACTGCCTTGAGCTTGATTTCTCTGGATTTTGAAATCGCCACACCGGCAGGTCTATCTTTAAATGAAAAAGTTGGATTTACAGAATCGTTTTTTATAAACAGATTCTTAAGATTCCCCATACGAGTCCCAAGATCCTCAGCATGTTGCAGAGGCGTGAACCCAGCATGAATATTTACGATACTGCTTTTGTCGGCAATTGGTAAGAGCTCAAAGTAACGCCAATATGTCTTATCCTGTCTGGATGTGAAGGTGTCTCTGCTTAAATCCGCAGGAACATCATAAACAACGTCGAGAGGTCCAAAGCACTCTTCACATATGTACTTGAATACGGGTGTATATTCAGCACCGCATTCTCTACATTTTAGAAATCGAATAGAACCCATGTATACTCAGCTATCAACGATTTTGTAGTAATAAATATCACTAATAGTAATTTTAGTATTACTTAATTTTTTCACTTCAAAAATTTTATAAGTAATAAATATGATTCAGATCAAAAATCGCAATTATTTAGAATACGATATAATTATTATAGGTTTAGGAAAAATAACTTGTCAAATTTAATGAGGGTAGAGTCTGTTGTGGAAGCATGTTCTATTTCCCGTATGACACGCAGGATTTTTAGAGTCCACCAAATATATGAGCGAATCGTGATCACAATCAACCAGAATATCTTCGACCTCTTGAGTATTTCCAGACTCTTCCCCTTTCATCCAGAGTTTGTTACGAGAGACACTCCAGAACCACGCATTACCTGTCTTGACTGTATTTTCTATTGCAATTCTATTGGCGTACGCCAGCATCAAAATATCCTTAGTTTTAATATCTTGCACTACCACCGGTATGAGTCCATCCCTCTTTACAAAATCCAACTTATCTATGAATTCATCATGAATCTTGACTAGCAATCGATCTTAACCCAAGGATAGGTTTACTATAATACCGAATATAAGTCTAGTACTCCACAGGATCGAATTGAAATATCGGTTCTGCATGTCTTTCAAATCAATCTAATTTTTATTGATAATGAAGGAGAAATCCGTAGTAATATTTGGTAAAGTTATTCATGCCATTGATTAACATCTGTTAAATCGAGTTTCTTAGACTTAGGGAACTATGCTGAACTACTATTTTGTCTATCGTTAAAAACTAATAATATAATCTGGAATTTTCCATGTAATTGAACTTATCCTCAGAAGTGATTATAGCTTTATGGCATTTCTCGCAAAGAAAGTATTCAGAGCTTGCAGGTAATTCTTTTCCACACACACTGCAAAATCTCTTCAATATATTCACATTCGAAGCCTAATCTATAAAGTATGCGCCTTTCAGTAACATGTTTTACCTCAAATAAGCGATGGATTAACCTTTTCTTGTCTAGTCCGAAATTTCATATCAACAAAAAAATCTGGAAATGAAAAAAAATCAGATATCAATTTTCATTTTCCCTTAACTTGTCTATCTTCATTTTAATAAGATCAAAGCCTTGTTGCCAAAACGAGGCTTTAGTGATATCAAATCCAGAATCCTTGAGCAATACTTCTGGTTTTTCAGATCCTCCTGCAGACAATATCTTGATGTACTTTGAAATAAAGGAGTTGCCTTCTTCTCTAAACTGCTGATACAACGACAGCACAAGCAAGTTTCCAAACGAATATGCATAACAATAGAAAGGCGTGTGATAAAAATGTGGGATATAAAGCCATTCCCATTTAAAATCTTCCGAGATACGTATTGAGTCTCCAAATTGGGTCCTCAAGTTTTTCATATACAGATCCGAGATATTATCAATAGTAACACCCTTCTCTACAATTTGATTATGTGCCTCTATTTCAAAAATAGTAAAAAATGCCTGTCGCATTACTGTCGCATAAATATCATCAATTTGTTCTGCCAAGAAAATCTTTTTCTTTTGCCTATTAAGCTTTGTGTAAATTTCTTCATTGAGAAGCATCTCTCCAAAAACTGATGCAGTTTCTGCCAATGGAAGAGGAGCGTGAGATACCAAAATTGGTTTTTCGGATGCGAACATGCTATGTATTGCATGTCCAAATTCATGAGCCATTGTTGAAACGTCTCTCATCATTCCATCAAAATTTAAAAGCACATACGGAGTCCTTTTTGGAGCAACAGTATAACAAAACGCACCTCCTGTTTTTCCATTCCTTATTTCAGAATCTATATGATTTTCTTCAAACAGACGCTCTGTGTACTGCCCAAATCTTGGCTCAAATTTATGAAAAGTATCCAACACCAATCTTGTAGCATTCTTAAATGTAATTCTAGGAATGTTCTTACTAGAAATAGGAGCATAAAGATCATAACGTCTTAATTTCCTCATGCCGATCAACCTTGCTTTTTCAATAAAATAATCATGAAACAAGTGAGCATTTTCTTTACAGACTGATAAGAGAGTCTCTACAGTAGTATCATCTATGTTATTATAAATATTTCTAACTGAAATAGGGGATTTAAATCCTCTAATAGAAACATTTTCATCTTTCCATTGAGTAACCAGATTTTGGTAGATTTCTCCGAGAATCCCACTATTTTTTTCATACGTATTGAATAGCGCCTTGTATGCAGATTCCCTTTCATATGCTTTTGAGCTCCGTACCAATGAAAGCAGTTTTTCTTTATTCTTGAATATTCTAATTCTCTTGGTTTTTCCATACTTTTTTACAACAGTAAATTCAAAATTGTTGGTCATTCTATCATATATTTTTTCTAAGGCGCCTGGACCGGTCACCTCCAGTGTGTTGATAATTTTTTCTTCTGACTCATTAAGTGAATATTTTGCAACCAACCTTTTGTGTTGTAAATATTCCCTATATACTGACGGTAGACTGTCAATTAGTCTTTGAGCGTTAGTATTGTCTAGTGTTTTCTTGAACCATAAATCAAAAAATAGTACTTGGTTACTAATTTGAGAACTCAATTTTTCAGTTTCAAGAACTAGAGCCGCGGCCTCGTTCGATGAAGTATCAGCGGCGTATTTTAGCTGGGCAAAACTATTCACTGTGCTAATAGCTTCCGTAATATTCTCAAGCTTATGAACCAATCCTTTAAAACTCGAGGCGTCAAGATTTGATTTTAGAATTTTTCGATTAGCTTCAAATTCGCTCACTTCTTTTTTGATATCATTAACCAAATTTGCAAGTGTACTTGTTGACCTATCATCCACTAAATCACAGAGATCCCATTTTCCTAGTTTAATATTTGAATAATTTAACATTATTTCTTTTCATCATTAATTTGTAACTCGTCTTTAATATTTTACTGATCGTGCATACATTGTGTTGTACAATCCGCATAAAGACATGAGTATTTAGCAATATAGTCAACATGGTTAGTTTGGAATATAGTTAAATATCACGAATGCGATATATACGACGCCGTAATGGTTTTCAACATAGGCATAACGGTGAAGGCTGACAATACTCAGTGATTGAGGTGCTATCTGAACACCAAAACTGATTAAAAAATGCCAACCTTTCTATGTTGAATGATTTTGGGTTTATAACTTGAAAGTCATGTATGTTTCAGGTATTCTTTTTTCATCTCTTCGACCCAGGCGTTTTTCTTTGAATATAACCTCTTTGTCGGCCGTTTTTTGCATTCCGATAAGACATAAGCTCCTATTATTGGAAAGCAAATTGAAGAATCTCCATAAACTATTACATTGTTTCTGTGAGAGGTTTTTATCTTGCCCCAGCTTTTTCCTTCCTGTATAGTTGCCCCAGATAAACCACCTGTATCAGGTCGCGCATCAGTGATTTGTATTACATAATCATGTCCCCCGTCCTTTAACTTCAAGATTTGATATAGTGCAGGTCCTGTCTGTTGGAAGAAATTTTTTGGAACTCCTCCGCCTAATTCTATACCACCAGAAGCTTTACTCTTCCAGAGTATAGCGGTCGATTCAGCTATATCCATCATAACATTCGGAAATCTAGTAACGTCTTCAAATAGTAATGGTAACATATTAAGCCCTATAGAAGAATCACTTATTGCAGGGATGAAGACTGGTACATCATTCTTGTATGCCGCGGCGAGAAATGATTTTTCTGGGTTTGTTGAATTTTCGTAAGTTGCTTTACCAAGACTATGTGACATATCTGCTGTAGAATACGATACAGAATGGCTCTTTCCTATTTTCTTTATTTCTCTCTGAACAATAATGTCTTGTGCCTGTAAAGTACCTATTTCTTTTATATACACATCATAAATTCGTACTATTTGCTTCGAAAAAAGTACATCATCATCAACCTGAAAATGACCCTGCCTTACGGGTAAATCATAAGCAAAATGTAAGTCATGATAAACGTTGGCCCCAGTCGTAACTATCCAATCAATAAATCCATTTTCAATAAGTGTCTTGATTGTATTGCCCATTCCTATTGGGGTCATCGCTCCTGCGAGAGTTAAGCAGATGCTACTTCCGCTATCAATCATTTGTTTCATTATATTTGCTGCTTCGAAAAGTCGTCTTGCGTTATAACCTGTTGATCCGAAAAAATCAACCAACTGTGATATGGTCATATTCTTTGAAATGAGTGGAGGTTCTATTTTCTTGCCGGTAAACGAATGTGCGTCGTTCATCTATTAGCATGCAGAAAAGGTATTAAAAATTTTATCTGAAGGATTGTTTGTATTATTGTAGAATTTATCGTCTTGTAGAATTTATGATATTCTCTTTGCCCGTGTTTATCGGTGGCCTTAAGAGACTAGTACCATAGTCGTTTGCCACTCTCTTTTCTTCATATGAGCTGCATTCTATGCATTTTACACCGTTGTTAACCTTAACCGTATCACCACCACAGTTCAGACATAATGAATACAATAAACCAAAATTGGTTTCATCTACCGTGAGATGAATCGAAGAGTTCATCAGACTGGTAATCTGACCCCGGATAATATCGCCAAACCTATAAATCGATTTAGGTTTCCTATTATATCGATCTCGATTCCATCCACCCTTATTTCCCATTCTCGCCGAGGCAATGGCAGATAATCCTGAGTTGTACGGTTTGTTGTTAACGGAAAATAACTTGACGGATATCATAGGTCCGAACAACATTTCCACAAATCCCATTACGACATCGCCTATTTTGGGTAAATCTTGAGGGTTAATTGGATTAATTTTGATAGTTCTTCTCTTAAAATCATATTCCTTTTTTCCTAATACAGTTGATCTGATAGTACCATCAAGGGTGAAAGTATTATTCCCGGCCTGAAATTCTTCAATTTCTGCTATATATTCACCGGGAAAGACCATTTCAGATGTCTTTTTATTCATGTTAGGTACTTGACAGCAAGATGTAGTTATAATTGTTACATGACAATCTATTTGCTTTATTGAAAAATCAATCTTTGATATTATCTTCTATCCTTTGCTGAAACCAAATGCAAATCCCGCAGCAAAACCTCCGGTCAATGGAATACCAGAATTTGATATGGCATCCAGGATTTGATCACTTATACCGGGCAACAATGGAGCACTAAGATTAAACCCACTAAAATTAGTCATAGCGTTTCCCAAAGCAGCTTCTAACTTTGACCAATCAAGTGTAACAAGTCCATTGTATTGCAGATAATACAAGATACCGACCAATAATCCAGCGACAATTATGATTATTTTTAATATTTTCTTTATGGCATAGCCCATAAGGAAGCCCAAGAATCCCCCGATTCCTACCGAGGTTGCTAGTCCTCCTATTCCAATAGAGGTAGCTAATGAGCTCAAATCTAGAAACATCTTTACGAATTATCCCAGATTCATGAATATATGCAATATAGACATTTTTAATGGGATCTTTTGACTGGATATTGTTATAGATGTTTTAGTGCAAACATAATCGCATGAATATCTTGGATTATATTTACTTGGTAGTTATTCAAGGAAAAAATGTGAGAACCAATTGTTTAATGAAATAAAGGAATTGATGAATCAAACAATCTATTAAGAACCTTCTTTTATTTCTAATTGTGAAATTCATAGAGTGGTTTCCTTTCTATCAACAGATCAGGAATGAATTTGGATATAGCACAGAAAAAGATCAAAAGGCAGCCGAAATGCTGAGTCAAATGATAAAGAGAAAAGCGTTACAGTTGTCCAAGCTCCAAAAGAAAATAGAAGGAAAGCAAGTACTTGTAATCGGGGCGGGCCCCAGCCTAGACAAGAATATCGAGTTTATCAAGAAGAATAAAACATACACAAAAATAGCTTCCAATGGTGTGGTCGAGATTTTGTTGAATAAGAAAATCAAGCCAGACATAGTGGTGTCCGATCTTGATGGAAATCCAAAATACCTTAGGATGGCTGAAAAAATGGGAGCAATAATGGTAATCCATGCACATGGCGATAATATGGAAAATTTAGAAAAACATGTTCCTAAATTTGGAAAAGTAATAGGAACGACTCAAGTAATGCCGGCTGACAATGTATATAATTTTGGAGGATTTACTGACGGGGATAGAAGTGTCTTTTTGGCCGAAGAAATGAAGGCAAAGAGCATTACTTTGGTGGGTATGGACTTTGACAACGCCCCAAGAAAATTCTCAAGCGATAAAGACATGGAAATAGACATGGACCTTAAGCGAAGAAAGTTAAAGTTTGCAAAAAGATTGCTTGAAATGCTAGCCAAACAATCTAGATCCAAATTGGTTAACAAGTCGGCTACGACAATAAAAGGTATCAAATCTCTATGAAATCTTTTGACTTCTCAAAGTTATGTAAATAAGAGCTCTGTTCGCTTGAAAATAATGTGAAAAACTATTATATGTTTTTGATATATTGAAACCTGTCATGTCCAGCTTTTCAGAAGATGATATTCGTCGCGCAGCAGAAGTGCGTGAATGGTTAGTCAAGGAAGTTACCAATAAAAAAGAGGAACTCGATAAACTCCGTAATACCCTATCAATAGTTGATTCTTTGTTAAAAAAAACTAGCTTCATAAGCGCATTGAATTTGGAATCTCCAGCTTCAAATTTAAAGAATAAAAGTACACAGCAATACCAGCCCCTTCAGGAAGAAGAAGACACTACTCATCAAAAACCCAAAATAAATTCAGTTATGAAATCTCCAAGTGATGAGTACAGAAAAGACGAAACTCAAGATGTAGAGATTAGACCCTTGAAGCGTGCAAAAGATAATCTCTTAATTTCAAATGCAGAATATACTCCTACCTATGTAAGAATAACTTTGGTAGGTGATATCAATTTGAATATTAATACTCCTCCCTTCAAGACTTTTTTCTTGAACCGTATACTAGACGGAATGAGGATGAAAGACAGAGAAAAGGTTCAAAAAGGTGAACTAATTGAATCTGAAATCATTGAATATAAAGTAGATAATGAAGAAAATGGGAAGATCAATAGTATTATGATTTCAAATTATGGAGAAAGAGAACGGCTAAACGAGATTTTTAATACAGCAACGTGGGTATTTACAAGAATGTTAGAAAAAGGAAATTAACGCGCTTATGGATAAAATTGTAGTACTAGATTTTGGATCGCAATATAGCCATCTGATCTGTAGACGAATTCGCGAATCTAATGTTTATTGTGAACTGTTGCCCTATAATTCACCAATAGGCTTGATTAGAAATTTACAGCCAAAGGGAATAGTACTGTCTGGAGGTCCTTCAAGCGTATATTTCGAAGATTCTCCAAAACCGGACAATAAAATTTTTGAGATGGGAATACCTATCCTGGGAATTTGCTATGGCCACCAGTTGATTGTCAATGAATTTGATGGAAAAATAAAAAGATTTGATAATCGGGAGTATGGTTTCGCCGATTTGGAAATTGATGATAATTCGGATTTGTTCAAAGGAGTAAATAAGAAAATAAGATGTTGGATGAGCCATGCTGATGCAGCTGAAGCAATTCCAAATGATTTTAATATATTGGCACACACGAATAATTCTCATTCTGCTGCAATAGCAAATCGAAATAGAAGATTTTATGGTATCCAGTTCCATCCAGAAGTATCACACACTGAAGAGGGAAATAGAATTTTAAGAAATTTCTCCCACATTATTAGCAATGCAAAACCGGATTGGACGATGGAAGGTTTTGTTGACTTTTCTATAAAAGATATCAGAGGCAAAGTCCAAGATGACAGGGTACTGTGCGCTATAAGTGGCGGAATTGACTCTACGACTCTAGCTGTTCTACTAAACAAGGCAATAACTAAAAATCTAACTTGTGTCTTCGTCAATAATGGATTATTGCGGTTAAATGAAGAATCGTTGGTACCTGAATTAATACACAAACATCTTGGTATTAACACGATTACAATTGACGCGGAAGAACGATTCTTATCAAGATTAAAAGGCATTGGTGATCCTGAACAAAAGCGAAAGATCATTGGAGAGGAATTTGCCAAAGTATTTTCGGAAGTAACAAAAGATTCCGGACCATTTCAATGGCTTGCCCAAGGAACTTTGTATCCAGACGTCATAGAAAGTGGCTTCTCCAAGGGACCGGCTGCTGTAATTAAGACGCATCATAATGTCGGAGGTTTACCAGCTTGGCTAAATTTGAAAGTCCTAGAACCCTTCAGAAGTTTGTACAAGGACGAAGTAAGAAAAATAGCTATCTTGTTGGATATACCAAATGAATTCATTAAGAGACATCCATTTCCTGGTCCGGGATTGGCAGTGAGAATTATTGGGGAAGTCACCGATGATAAAATTAGAATTGTAAGACATGCTAGCAGTATTGTTGAAAATGAATTAATGATTTCAGGCTGGTATGATAAGGTATGGCAAGCATATGCCGCCGTTGGGGATGATCTTGCGGTTGGTGTACTTGGAGATGAAAGAGTATATGGCCATATAGTAACCGTTAGAATAGTTGAATCATTGGATGCCATGACAGCAGATTGGTCTAGAATACCATATGATTTGATCTCTAAAATTAGCAACAGGATAACCAATGAAGTTAATGGAGTTACTTGGGTTACTTATTCAGTATCAAGCAAGCCTCCCGCTACCATAGAACCGCAATAAATTATTAAAAGCCTTTTTGAGCAAAATTTACTGCCTCTTCTATTGTTGGAGGTTCAAATTCACTTCTTCCAACATATAATGATGCATATGCATTTGAAAACAATAATCTTTCGTTGGCATCAAGATGTGCTAAATATCCCACAAGATCGGCGGCATCCCAACAGTCCCCAGATCCAGTTAGCTTCTTAGGAACTACATGGAATGATTTAGCAAATTGTATATCCTTTCCATCAGACCATGCTCCACCGATCCTTGTGTGAAGATCGATCTCAAGTCCAAATTCGGACGATAACAATTTTACAGCTTGCTTGACATTGCTAATATCATATAAATTAAGAGACAGTTCAGAATGGAGGTTACACGCCCTTAAGAGGGAAGTACATTCGTTTTCATTAATACTTAGAACGTCTATTGTATTATTCAAACTCTTCAACATATCTCTAAATTCTTCTTTTCTTGTTTCTATATCAGCAGGATCCAAGAAATGGAAGGCGTTTGGAGAATTAGTAAATAGATATTTAGCTAAATCAGTCCCACTAAGGTTACTAGCCCAATTTGTTAGGACAACGCCTTTAGCAGAATTTATTGCTTCTAAATCGGTTTGAGCACTAATCATTTCAGGACCAAAATTCTTATTGTCTCCTACATCGCTAATCATTACATTAGCATTTGTTTCCTCATCTTCATGAAACTCGAATGATGTCGTAGACCCGTGTTTACCATTTTTGATTTGCAATTTGACATCCTCTCCAAACTTTGAGAAGATAGCGCGGAGTATGGATGTTCCAATATTGTCTGCAATTGTAAACAATGTAACAGATAATCCCATTGTTGCTAGACAGTAAGCGACATTAACGGCATTGCCTCCCTTAATGTCAAATGTATTTACTCCCCTGATGCTTCCGCCTCCGATTGTAGTTTTGCTGGTTATAGTTCTAAACAGCTCATCTTTGGAATTTATCTTTATGATTCTATCTAAAAAAAAATCAGGAAGTACAACAATATTACCGCGAAAATCAAACTCACTTAATTTTTCAAACATTATTAGTATGCTTTATGTGTATATTTTTATTAAAACGTTCTAATTTTCGGAGATGGAAAGATAAGCTAAAAATTGATTCGTAAAAATTCGATAGGAAGCTGATAATGAAATTATTACTCCATATCCATGCCGCCCATGCCGCCCATGCCGCCCATGCCGCCCATGCCGCCCATGCCGCCCATGCCGCCCATGCCGCCAGGAGGACCAGCGGGCATCTTGGATTTACTTGAGGCTATGACATCATCAATTCTTAAGAGCATATTGGCAGCTTCTGTTGCAGATTTTATTATTTGCTGTTTAACCGCTATTGGTTCTATTACATTCAGTTTATGCATATCAGTCACAACAGTATTCATAACGTCTATTCCTGTCCATTTTGAGCCCTTACTTTGTTTGGCTCTAAGTGTAGTCATGGTATCTATTGGATCCATACCGGCATTTACTGCCAGTGCTAGAGGAATTGTATCTAAAGCATCAGCAAACTTACGCACAGCCAATTGTGCTCTTCCTTCCATGTTACCGGACCATTGACGCAATTCATTGGCCACATAGGCTTCCGGTGCACCACCGCCTGCCACTGCAATAGGGTTCTCTAATATGTCTTTAACTACCATTAATGCATCGTGAATTGATCTATCAGCTTCGTCAACAACCCTTTGAGATCCTCCTCTAACCAAGATTGTAACGGCCTTTGGATTCTTGCACCCTTCAATGAAAACCCATTTGTCTGTTTCAACTTTTCTTTCCTCTACAAGATCGGCTGAACCCAAATCCTTGGATGTGAAATCGTCTAAATTGTTAACAATCCTTGAACCAGTTGCCTTGGACAGCTTTGACATGTCGCTTTCTTTAACTCGCCTTACAGCAAGTATGTTTTCTTTTGCTAAATAATGCTGTGCCAGATCGTCGATTCCCTTTTGACATAAAAGAACGTTAGCACCAACTCCCTTTACCTTATCAACCATTGCCTTCAACATTCTATTTTCCTCCTCAAGGAACATTTGCATTTGTTGAGGATCATTAATTCTTATTTCAGCACTCATTTCTGTTTTCTCTATTTCCAAAGCAGAATTTATCAGGGCTATCTTTGCCTTTTCTATCTTCTTTGGCATACCTGCGTGCACTACTTCTTTATCAAGTACTATTCCTTTGACCAGTTTACTATCTCTAATGGATGTTCCTGGTTTCTTTTCTACTTTAATATTATCCAAATCTACTCTTAATTTCTTGCCGTCATCGACACTTTCAGCAACCTGTTTGGCTGCATCGACTACCATCTTAGATAATGTTGGACCATCATCAGAAACCAGTTTGGAATACATGCTTGTTCTCGCAATGTTCGTCAGGGCATTTTTATCATTTACATCAATTTTTATTCCTATTTTTTGCAAAAATTCCAAAGCTTTTTCCGCAGCAGCAGTGTAGCCATCTACAATAACTGAAGGATGTACATCTTTGTTAACTAATTCCTCAGCTTTTTCCAATAATGCACCGGCAAAAATAACAGAGGATGTAGTGCCATCTCCCACTTCATTGTCGACGGATTTGGCTACCTCGACCATCATTTTAGCCGCAGGATGCTGAACATCCATTTCTTTGAGAATGGTAGCCCCATCATTGGTAATTGTAACATCACCAAGGGTATCTACCAGCATCTTATCCATACCCCGTGGGCCAAGACAGGTTTTTACCATTTCGGCAATTAACTTGGCTGCAGTAAAGTTATTTCGTTGTGCTTCTTTACCTTTACTTTCTTTGGTTCCTTCTTTTAAAATTAAGACTGGCATTCCACCAGCTGTTGCTTGAATTGATTCCATATTACATATCCCTTAGTAGAATACCATAGATTTCATCATGCCTCTTTTATAGTTTTAGAAAGACTAAATTCAACAACCATTATGCATAAGGGAAGTGAAACTTCAAGATGACTTGAAATATAAAGATCTTGGTTGATATTTTTGCCATGATGTAGACTTAGGTGAATTATTGTATTACAACAACTAGTACCTGTCTTCATATCATATTGACATTTCTCCTGACACTCCTATTCTAAAATATGCGATAATACTATTTTATCAAATTCATGTTTAAATAAATGAGCATTCATATTGCCTCTAATAATAAATCTGTCGAGGTAGAAATTATTGATTCCACAAGTGACTGTCTCTGATCGGCTTAAAAATTATTATGAGTTGACAAAGCCCAAAATTTGGTATCTTTTAGTTTTTACCGCATTCGGAGCAGCGATAACAGCCTCATATTCTACTGACAATTTTCTAACTCCGATTCAATGGATCTTTCTTCTTGTAGGTATAATTACCGGATCAGCAGCGGCAGATGCTTTGACTGGATATAATGATCGCGATATAGATGCTATTATGGATAGGACTAAGGCTCGTCCTATTCCGTCGGGAAGAATTACTCCTAGAAATGCGCTTATTTTTGGTTTACTTTTGGCAGCTATCTCGCTTTTTTGCGCTTGGTCAATAAATTATCTCACCCTCGGGTTAATGGCATTTGGTCTCTTCGACAATATTATAGTTTACAGTAAGTGGTTGAAGAGAAAGAGTCAAACCAATATTATCCTAGGAGGATTTTCTGGGGCGGTTCCAGCATTGATTGGATATGTAGCAGTTACAACTGAAAATATAGAAATAGGACTAGCGATGGCTGCGTTAGTTTTCTTTTGGATTCCAACACACATTTGGAGCTTGGCATTGCATGTAAAAAATGATTATACAAAAGCTGGGGTGCCGATGCTCCCCGTGGTTGCCGGAGAAAAAAGATCTGTCCAGGTGATTGCAGGTACAACTCTTCTAATGGTGGTAATCAGCTTGATACCTTACTTCCTAAATCAATTTGGGATGATTTACTTTGTCACAGCCATCTTCGGTGGAATTGTCATGATAGTTACCTCATTATGGCTGTTGGCTAGACCCAGTGAGAAAGCTTCATGGTTCCTTTTTAAAATTTCAAGTCCCTATTTAACGGCGCTCTTTGTTGCATTTATGGTTGATGCAATATTTCATTAAACATAGTTTTCACATTCATACAGAACTCTTGAAATCACCACATGTGACTCCAAGCTAAATGGACTTATCGAGTATATCGCATCGCATGCTCGAGACACTGTTTCTGAAAAGTTCCCTCGTTGGAACCCCCCAATCACAAAGCAATAATGTTTTGTAGTATCATTTGCGTTATTTTGAAGAATATCACTTATTTTACTTTGTGTTCCTTTCACAGAGAATCCGATAATCAGGTCTGGTCTAACAATTTTCTCGATTAAATCTTTAAAATTTACATTCTCCTGAAATTCAATTAGATTTGGTGAATTCTTATTTTTCTGTTTGTTAAATATTCCAATCATCAATCCTTCAAATCTATAGTAGTTTTTGGGTATTCTTAGATCTTGACTTATTGTTACCAAGTTATTATCGAATGTTGATACATAAACTTGTAATTTCTTCTGCTTAAATAGTGGAGTTGAGAGAGCTTCTACGAGATCAAAATGGACTATGTCAGGTCTGCCACGTTTCCACCATTGATCAATATTTTTTTCAACCATTGCCTTATGATGATAACTAATGTCCAAGAAAATTTCATTTACGCCCCTTCCCGTTCTTTTAGAATGATTCTTTACTGAGGGATGATTTCTGAGAATCTGAGGTACTAATTCCATTGCCGCTTCAGCAATTACGAGTGAATACAATCAAATTAACATATAATGATTTGACAATATTACATTTATTTCATAGCATTTTAATACGTTGGATAATAAAATACCGGATAACTTTCCCCAATGTGTGAGTTGAACTTATGAATAAGAAGAATATTGAAAGAATGGCAGCTGAAAGAATAGAAATATTGATTGATAATGCGCTGAGGGAAATGCATAATGATGAAAATCTGTCACAATCTTATGCAAAACTGGCTAGAAAAATAGCAATGCGTGTTAGAATAAGAATGCCTTATTGGATGCGTCAGTTATTTTGCAAAAAATGCAAGCAGTTCATAGTTCCGGGATTTAATTCCAGAATGAGGATTGGCAGAGCAAAAGTCAAATGTATAAGACTTACCTGTATGAAATGCAATCATGTTTATCGAAAGCTAATTGAAAGTTAAGGCAATCCCATCATGAGTTCGTTTTGGTGGCTATGATGTCTATTCAAATTATTCATTATTTTTCTTTACTAATGTAAAAGAATAGATAGCATTTTGCGACGACGGTCGACAATAGCCGTAATTCCTTGATATACTTAAAAAAATCCATATATTGCTGGATTCTTGTCGGAAAATAGGGAATGATTAACGAGCATTTAATCATTTGATTTGGTAAGACCAGAAGATAGTGAATAAGATGATTTATAAGGGAATTTCTAAGAATGTTATAGAATATTATGGCCAAGGCTTATGATATTCCCGCCGATGAATTAATCACTCATCTGGCAGAAAATTTGAAAAAAGACAAAAAAATTGAGGCTCCACAATGGTCTCAGTTTGTAAAGACAGGATGCCATACGGAAAAAATCCCACAGAATAGAGATTGGTGGTATATCAGATGTGCATCATTGTTACGCAAAGTATACATTAACGGACCAATTGGCATTTCCGAACTTAGAAGTGAATATGGTGGTAAAAAGCAAGTGGGATATAATATTGCACATCATAAAAAAGCGGGTGGCGCAATAGTAAGAAAGGCCCTGCAACAGTTAGAAGGTGCGGGTTATATTACTAAAAAGAGCAAAGGCAGAACAATTTCTGACGAAGGAATGAAAAAAGTGGATAGAACTGCTACCGACATTTACAAGAATCTTGTTAACTCGAGACCAGAACTAGGTAGATACGGTTAGAGAACCGATAATTGTGGGAAGAACATGTCTGTTTCACCATCAGATAATCCCGAAGAAGCAAAGAGACGCGAAGCCGAATTAGCAATGAGGCAAAAAGCGCTAATGGTATTGCTTGACCAGGATGCACGACAGCGACTTATGAATATTAGAATTGTTAAGCCTGATCTTGCACTAGCAGTAGAGAACTATATCATAACAGCTGCATCAGCAGGAAAACTAAATAGGGCACTAAGTGATGAAGAACTCAAACAGTTATTAATAAACCTGCAACAGCCTAAAAAACAATTCAAGATAAATCGTCTTTAGCTTTCGAGACTTGTGGTGCTTCTTCAATTTCGACTATTTTCAACTAAGTTAACTATATTAGTCTAAGAACTTTTCAAAAAATTCATGAAAGCAGCAGTATTTAGAGAATATAGTCAAGATCCTCTGAAAGTTGTGAAGATAGAAGACATTGACACTCCCAAGATTAAACCCAATGAAGTCATGATAAAAGTAGAAGCGGCCGCATACAATTACAACGACCTTTGGGCGATCTGGGGAGACCCTGTAAAGACCCCACTTCCACATATTTCAGGTAGTGATGTAGCAGGTACCGTGGTTGAAGCAGGCGAGGAAGTTACAAAACTGAAAGTTGGTGATAGAGTTGTTTCTCATTCCAACATGAGCTGCAGGGTTTGCGATATGTGTACCTCAGGAAGAGAGTATGATTGCAATGAACGACTTATTTGGGGTTTCCAAACTGGCCCCCTTTGGGGTGGTTTCTGTCAAAATACCCATTTACCTGAAGTAAACGTTGCAAAGATTCCTGATTCAGTTTCATACGAGCAAGCAGCAGCAGTGTCAATGGTTGGAATGACAGCATGGCATATGCTTGTAGGAAGAGCCAAAATCAAACCAGGACAAACCGTTCTTGTCATGGGTGGAACAAGCGGTGTTGGAATGGTAGGTATTCAAATAGCCAAATTATATGGCTGTGATGTGATTGCAACTGCCGGAAATAAGGAAAAGATGAACAAGTGCGCAGAACTTGGTGCGGATCATGTAGTAAATCACAGAGAACCAGATTGGTATAAAAAAGTAAGAGAGGTGACAAAAAAGCAAGGAGTAGACGTTGTCTTTGAGCATATTGGAAAATCAACGTTCCCACAGGAAGTAGGTCTCCTCAAAATGGGCGGTACATTAGTGGCTACCGGTGCAACAACAGGATATGATTCTACTATAGATCTAAGATACTTGTTCTTCAAAGGAACTAACCTCCTTGGTTCAACTCAGGGTACTAAAGCTGAGTTAGAGCAAGTAATTCACTGGACTGCCAAGGGTAAGATTAAGCCTTTGATCAGTACGGTTCTGCCGTTCTCTGACATGGCAAAAGGACATACCATGATGGCAAACGCAGAGCAAATTGGTAAAATTGTGACAACTCCTCAAGAACTTTAACTCCCCATTTTTTGAGTACATGTACAGGAGTTTACTTTTTATTCCTGGAAACAACGAGAGATTTTTAGTAAAGTCAACTAGTCTTAAACCAGATATACTTTGTTTTGATCTGGAAGACTCCGTACCATCAAATGACAAACAAGTTGCAAGAAAACTGGTTGCTGAACATCTGGCCTCCCGACAAGAAGACAAGGAATCATCCACTTATGTTAGAATCAATTCTGTGGATTCTGGATTAGTTGAAGAAGACCTTGATAAGATAATAGTCAACGGATTGGATGGTATTGTTATACCAAAGATTATCAATAGTCAAGAAGTTGTTGAAATTGCTGACAAAATCGGGACGCTTGGGTCAAAACGCGGTATTTCCTCTAGAATTCGAATAATCCCATCCATAGAAACAGCTAAAGGAGTAATAAATGCTAATTCAATTGCATTAGCACATGAAAATGTGGTAGCTCTAGTCTTTGGGGTTTTTGATTATTTGTATGACATGAATATTGATGTTGAGTATGATGATGGTATTAGTTACGAATATGCACGATCAAAGATTCCAGTAGATGCCAAAGCTGCGGGAATTGAAGCATTGGATGGTATATGGCAAGAAGTAAATGATATTGATGGTTTGATTGCAGATGCAACTAACGCAAGAAAATTGGGTTATTCTGGTAAAACATTGATTCATCCTTCTCACATAATTCCAGTTCATGATATTTTCAGACCAACAAAAAAACAAATAGAATGGGCAGAAAAAGTATTAGGTGCGTTACAAGATGCATTTGAAAAAGGAAACACTAGAGGTGCAATACTATTAGATGGTAAAATGATTGATGCGGTCCATTATAAACAGGCTAAGTCCGTAATAAAAGCTGCAAAACAATAAGTAATATCTGCAAATTCATGGTAAGAGAATAGATAATGTTCCTATTT